>JALOMF010000575.1 GCA_025455635.1 Saprospiraceae bacterium
GAAGATAGGGCGGACAGCAAGAGAACAGAAAACGTAATCAGGGAAGCCCCCCTTTTTTTCAGGGAAGCCGCCGTTTTTTTCAGGGAAGCAAAACAGCTTGCAGTTGCCGCCGGGCAAACGGCTTGTGCAATACTTGGTAATCAGTGTTCAACCGAACAGGCGGCTCGATGTCCTGCGGGTTGGCGCCCGTGATGAACAGCAGTTTGGTATGCGAACCAAGGCGCATCCGGCTGGCCAAGGCCAACCCATCCTCCGTGTTTTTTAACCTAAAGTTCAAAATGGCAAGGTCAATCTCGTGTTGCAGAGAGAGCTGCACGGCATCTTGTGCGTCCTCGGCCGCAAAGACCTGACAACCACTTGCTTCCAGTTCTGTCCTCAAATCGAGTGCGATGACTGGCTCGCTTTCCAGCAATAGTACTGTTCGTTGACGCATGACAGGAAAGATAAGGCGGATTGTCGCCCTGCGTCGTGAAACTCAGTGAAGGCTCGGTATTTATCAGGGAGAGGCCGTGAGCAGCATGTAGGAGGTAACTCGAAGTTTGATAACGATATTGAAAGTAAGCGGGGCAGAAATTCCAATGCTTAAAAATAGACGCTGTTGAATTGATGAACGTAATTTGCCAATTGGAAGGCCCCATCGAGAGGAGGGGTTATCAAACCCCGGTGTTCCGTAAACCGGGGTTTGATAACCCCTTCTCTCGATGGGGCCTGCCAACAACTTCATTTGCAGTCATCTATGAGCAGCATTTAGGAGGTAACTCTAAGTTACCTCCTAAATCGGCACACCTCGGCAGCATTTAGGAGGTAACTCTAAGTTACCTCCTAAATTGGCACAAATCAAGCTTCCTTGAAATTGGCGAATTTAATCAACGTGGCATAGCCCTCGCCCGCCACCGCTTCCGGCACGCCTTTCAGTTTTTTGCTCAAAATCTCCACGAGGTTTGTGCCGAAGGAAGTACTGCCCTTCAATTGCGGAGCGCCCGCCTTCCCTACCCCGCCTGTCGTTGGGGAAGGCGTATTTCAGCGAATTGGTCACCAACTCGTTGATAATCAAGCCCAAAGGAATGGCCGTGTCCACGTCCAAGTGCAAGGGTTCGAGTTGGTAGTTGATGTTCACCCGCTCGTCCAAGCCGAAGGAATCGAGCAGGGTGTCGCCGAGGTTGTGCAGGTAATCCCGCATTTCCACGGCGGCGAGCTTGTCGCCCATGTACAGTTTTTGGTGGATGAGGCCCATTGCCTCCACCCGGTTCTGGCCTTCCCGCACGGCGTCGAGCGCCATTTCGTCCTTGATGTGGCGGCTTTGCAGGTGCAGCAGGCTGGACAGCACTTGCAGGTTGTTCTTCACCCGGTGGTGGATTTCTTTTATCAAAAACTCTTTTTCCTCGTTGCGCTTGCGCAATTGGCGGGTCAAGCGGAAGAGCAGGCCCCCGCCCACCAAGGCCAGCGCCAGTATGCCCGCAATCAACCAAAACCGGATGCGCCCCTGCCGGATGGCCTCGTTTTGCTCCGCAATGATGACCTCCTTTTTCGCTGTCTCGTACTGGGTGCTGATGTCCTCCACGGCCTTGAACTTGGCGGCATTGGTCACGCTATCGTGGCTGACGAGGTAGGCTTCCAAGGCCGCCAAAGCCTTGGGCGCATCTTGCAGGTGCTCCTTGTAAATCGTGTAGCGGGCAAAATTGAGCTTGCTCAAGAAATCATAATCGCCCGATTCATTGCCCAGCGCAGCGGCTTGGCCATAGTATTCGGCGGCTTTGCGGTAGTCGCCTTGCTTGCGATAGACTTCCCCGATATTATAATAGCTGCCGTACTGCGCTTCTTGGTGTTTGGCCTCCTTTCCCAGCTGTATGACCTTGAGGTTGATGCGAATGAGTTGGGAATCGGGCTTGCCCATGTTCTTCCACACGTCCGCCAAAGCAGAATAGCCGTCAACCATCAAGCGCTTGTCGCCAAGATTTTCGGCCAGCCTCGCTGTTTCCATGAAATAGTATTCCGCAGAGTCCAATTTGGCCAGTTTTTCATGGGCGTCGCCGAGTCTTCGCATCACGTAGGCAAGGCCCCGGTCGCTGCCTATTTCCCGCTTGATTTTCAGGGACTTGTAGTAATAATCCAGCGCCAACTTGCATTTATTGAGGTACTCGCAATTGATTTCCCCGATGCCTTGGTAGGCCCTCGAAATACCGTCCTTGTCGCCCTGCCGCTCGAACGAATGCAACACCTCCAATTGCATTTCCATCGCCTTGTCGAACTTCGATTGGTCGAGGTAGATATAGGACAGGGTGCCGAGGCTGTTGGCCTTTACTTTCTCCTTGCCCGATTTTTCGCTCATGGCAATGGCTTTTTCATGGTAAAAAATGGCCGAATCCAACTGGGTTTGGTAGTAAAACCAGTTGCCAAGGTTGCCGAAGGAGCCGGCATAGCCCTCCCAAAGTTTGGCTTTGTCGTAGTCTTTTGGGCGCATGGAAAGTTGCTCGAAAGCCTGGATGGCGAGCAGGCAAAAATGCTTGGAGGAGTCGTATTGCGAAGCGATTAAATGAATAGCGGCCAAGTCCTTCAGGCCGCCAGCCGCCGCCAGCTCGTTGCCAATTTTCCGGCTCAGGCCGACCATCTGGTGGGCGTATCGCTTGGAAGCCTCCAAGTCGGAGTTCAGGCTCTGCTTGACCAACTGGCCCAGTACATCCACTTTCTGCTGGCCGTCTTGCAAGGTTGATAACAGCGTTTTTAAGCTGTCAATTGGACTGGACTGTGCCTTTGCCTGCGACAAACAGCAAAGCACAAAAAGGATTTTTAAGAATGTTTTCATAAGAACGGGTAAGCGCCAGCACAGCCGTAGCCAAGCTGCCTTCGTCAAATATTTTTCAACCGGTTCAACAACTCGTCCCGCATGTTGCGGCTGAATTGGATTTTCGTATTGCCAACCTGCAAACTCAGTTCCCCAATCGCCTCCACGTGCGACAGGTTCACGATAAAGGAGCGGTGGACCCGCATCATTTCTGGCACACCGGCCAGTTCCTCGTTGAATTTTTTCAGCGTCTGCGTCACCAAATACTCCCGCCCCGCCGTCACCACCTTGCAGTAATAATCGTCGGCCTCCACCCAGAGGATGTCCTTGAAAAACAGGCGCACCATCTGGTCTTTCGACTTGATGAAAAGGCGGTCTTTGAACAAAAAAGTATTTTCCGCTGCTTCGGGCTGCTGGGCGGCCAGCGTTTTGGCGGCAGCTTGGCTGATGGCCAGTTCGATGGCGTGCTTCAAGTCCCGACCCCGGAAAGGCTTCGAGAGGAAAGCCGCTGGCTTCGTGCTTTTTGCCTTGGAAAACGTGGCGTCGTCGGAGTTGCTGGTGAGGAAAATAATGGGCAAATCGTGCTTTTCCTGGATGCGGCGGGTGGTCTCGATGCCGTCCCATTCGCCCTCCAACTGCACGTCCATGATGACGAGGTCGGGCAAGATGGGCTTCTCGAAGAAGGCGGGCGCATCCTCCCCCCTTGCCACTGGCCCCAGGGTACGATAGCCCATTTCCTCCAGCCGGTCTTGTAGGTCGGCGGCGATGATGGGGTCATCTTCCACGATGAGAATGTTCGTCTTGTCCATTCAAAACTCCTTCATTTGGTCAATTCGTCTTCGCTTTATTGTCTGTGCACGCGCTAAACTACGACTCCGAAATGACCTGTGGTAATATACCTTTTATTAAGGAAGTTGATATTGGCATTAAAGGTCAAAACAAAGCTTTCAAAGGTCAAAAAACGGTTGAATAAAGCGTAAAAAATGGCGGCCACCCTGTTGATGACCGCCAATCGTTTAATAGGTAAGCTGATGTTAAGAGCATGTTTGGGATTTGGTGCTTGAGGCAAAAACGAGCTATTTTTTCGTCAGTTTTGAGGTTTTTGAAGGAGCATAGCGGGGCTACGTGACTGAAAAAAGCTGGAAAATGACGGAAAAAGAGCCGTTTTTGACCAAGTGACCAAATACCAA
>JALOMF010000078.1 GCA_025455635.1 Saprospiraceae bacterium
CTGTGGGGCACCTTGGGCATTCAACTATTTTTCATGCAACAAAACATCGCCATTTTCGCCTCCGGCACAGGCTCCAATGCGAAAAAAATCGTCGAACATTTCAAACATAACCCTAATATAAACGTATGCCTTATCGTTTCAAATAAGGCGGATGCGCCTGTTTTGGACATGGCACGTGAGAACGGCATCGAGACCTTGGTCATTGACCGGGCCTTTTTCTACCAATCCGAAGATATTTTTAATTATTTTAATAAATATCCTATCGGTTTTGTGGTATTGGCGGGTTTTTTGTGGTTGGTGCCCTCGTACTTGGTGCGGGCTTTCCCTGGCCGGATGGTCAATATCCACCCGGCGCTTTTGCCAAAATACGGCGGCAAGGGCATGTACGGGATGCGGGTGCACGAAGCGGTGAAAGCGGCTGGCGAAACCGAGACGGGCATCACCATCCACTACGTCAACGAGCATTACGACGAGGGCGACGTGCTTTTTCAAGCAAAATGCCCCGTCTTGCCGGAAGATACTCCTGAGGATATTGCACACAAAATTCACAAGTTGGAGCACAAGCACTTCCCTGCCGTCATCGAGCAAATACTGCAAGCACCAACTTCCATTGATTGAACCCGGAGCGTGTGGATTTTTCCACCAATCGCTCTCGTCATAAACAGCTTATTATCAACCATTTACTTGAGCAAAGTATTTTCAAAACAACAATTCATGAAGAATCCCACCTTCCTTACCATTCTCGCAGTCATCCTGCTGGCTTTCAGCGCCCAAGCGCAGGACAAACTCAGCTGGAAAAAGCACGTTAAGCTCGCCGACGAGCTGTACGCCAAGGCGCAGTACGCCGATGCTGGCGAGCACTACCGTGCCGCTTTCAAGCAAAAAACAAAGAAAAAAGAGCTGGCCTACAAAGCGGGCAACTGCTTCTACACCATCCGTGACTACCGCAACGCAGTGGAAATCTGGAAAAACGTCAAGGACGACAACATCACTTTCCCGCTCATCGGCCTCAACTACGCCCGCTGCCTCAAGCAAAACGGCGAACACGAGGCTGCCAGCAACGAGCTGGTCAAGTTCCTCGGCAACTACAACGGCACCGACAAGGCAATCGTGACGCAAATCGTGCAGACCGAGCTGCGTGGCTGCGAGCTGGCCGCCCAGTTTACCCAAAAAGGCGACGACCCGAACGTGGTGATGGAGCACCTGAGCAGCAACGTGAACTCGCCTGAGACCGAGTTCGGCCCGATTCCGTTCAGCGACGAGGCGCTCTACTTCTCCTCGACCGTGGCCAAACGTGCCGAAATCTACCGCACCATCCGCTCCAATGGCAGCGACTGGGGCAAGGCTTCGCCCATCGAAAACTTCCCGGCCATTGATGGCGACCACTTCTGCAACGGCTCGCTCACACCCGACGCCAGCCGTTTTTACTTTACGATTTGCAAATCGGAGGAAAAATGGGGCGGCCTCACCACCCACTGCGAAATCTTCGTGACCCGCAGGGTGGGCAAGACTTGGACTTCGCCAGAGCGCCTGCCAGCTTACATCAACGAGCAAAACGTGAGCACCACGCAGCCAAACGTCGTGCAGGAAGGCAATACCGAAATCCTGTACTTCGCTTCCAACCGCAACGGCGGCATGGGCGGCATGGACATCTGGTACACCACCCGTGAAATCAGCAGCAACGCCAACGACTTCACGCTGCCCATCAATGCTGGCTCCCGCATCAACAGCAAGGGCGACGAAATCACGCCGTTTTATGACAAAATCGAAGGTGTGCTCTACTTCGCTTCCAATGGCTCGGTTTCCATAGGTGGTTTCGATGTTTTCAAAACCAAAGGCGCAAAATCGCAATGGGGAACTGCCGAGAACGTGGGCACGCCCATCAACTCGCCAGCCGATGATTTTTCCTTCGTGAAAACGCCTTCGGGCAAGGGCGGCTTCGTGGTGTCGAACCGCAGCTACGGCATGGAGAAGGTCAATACCACCGACGAGGACATCTTCGGTTTCACCTACGAGACTCCCGTGGTGCAGTACGCTGCCCGTGGCGAGGTGTTCAGCAAGGCCAGCCGTGAAGTGCTGGAAGACGTGGAGGTGGCACTTTATGAAATGGACGACAAAGGTCAGCGCCGGTTTTTGAAAAAAATCGTTTCGGCCAATGGCCACTACGACTTCCCGGTGGAGCCATCCCGCAAGTACCTGCTCGAAGCCAACAAGGACGGCTTCTTCATGGCTAGCTACGAGTTTGACAGCAACGACTACAACGATTACACGGACTTCGGTGCGCCGCTCTACATGGAGCCTTACGGCGTTGGCGGTGGCGACGAAAGCGGTGCCGTGAAAGAAGACATGAGCAAAGTAGCCGAGGTCGAGAAAGTGGAAATGCCCGTGGCCAAGCCAGAAGCGCCGAAAAAGGTGACGCCGAAAAAAGAAGAAGTTGCGAAGAAAGAAGAAGTTGCGAAGAAAGAAACTACCAAGCCGGAAGCGCCAAAAAAGGAAACCGTGAAACCGGAAGCGCCTAAAAAAGAGGCCACAGTAGCCGCTAAAAAAGACGCCAAACCTGCGCCGATGACCACTGGTACTTACTACAAAATCCAGATTATCGCATTGGCAAAGGTGGACATGGGCCACTCTCGCTTCAGCAACGTGAAGAACATGCGCCGCATTGACAAGGAGTTTTTCACCGATAAGAAACTCTACCGGGTCATGCTCGCCGACTATGCCACCATCGAAGAGGCAGAAGCCGACCTGCCCAGCATCCGTGGCATGAAGGATTTCACCGATGCGTTTATCGTTGAATACAAGGACGGTGTGCGTGTTGGCACGGTCAAACAATAATCGGCTCTACGGGCCAATTCTTTTCATAAAAAAACCGCCGTTGCATCGCAGCGGCGGTTTTTTTATGCTGAAAAACTTGCGTGGTTCCCACTTAAAGTGCAGGCTTGGCAGCGGTTTTGGCTTCGTTCCAGAGGGCATCCATTTCGGCCAAGCTCATCTCGTCGAGCGGCCTTGGGGCATGTGCCTCGATGTACTCGAAGCGGGACTTGAACTTGCGGTTCACCCGTTCCAGCGCTGTTTCCGGCTCGATGTTTAGGAAGCGGGCGTAGTTGATGAGCGAGAACAGCACGTCGCCGAACTCTTCTTCCTTTTTTTCTTGCGAAAATTCGCCTTCGACGGCCTCTTGCAGCTCGCCGATTTCCTCCTCCACCTTGGCCCAGACCTGCGCCGTGTTTTCCCATTCAAAGCCGACTTGCGCCGTTTTTTGCTGCATCCGCCAAGCTTTCACGAGCGCTGGGAGCGAGGTCGGTACGCCTTGCAGCAGCGATTTTTTGCCGCCTTGCAGTTTCAGTTTTTCCCAGTTGCGCTTCACGTCCTCCTCGTCGGCCACTTGGGTATCGCCATAGACGTGGGGGTGGCGGTGCACCAGCTTGTCGCAGATGGCATGGAGCGAGTCGGCCATGTCCCAAGCCTTTTTTTCCTCCGCAATTTTTGCATAAAAAACCATGTGCAGCAGGATGTCGCCGATTTCCTCCTTGATGCCGCCGAGGTCGTCGTCGAGGATGGCGTCGGCCAGTTCGTAGGTTTCCTCGATGGTAAGGTTGCGCAGGGTCTGGAAGGTTTGCTTGCGGTCCCACGGGCATTTTTCACGCAGGTCTTCCATGATTTGGAGCAGGCGGGCGAAGGCTTCGAGCTTGGCGGGGAGGTTTTGTACGGTGGAATTGGTCATGCGATGTTGGCAGATTTTGTGGGGCGAAGGTAGCGCAAATTTTGCGCAAGCTAACGGAGCTGCGCAATGAGTTGGTCGCAGGCCTGCTCCAGCATCGAGTACACTTGCTCGAAGCCGTTGTCGTCCCAGTAGGGGTCGGGCACGGCTTGGTTGCGGCCCGGCGTCACGTAGTTCATGATGAGCTTCACCTTTTCTTGCTGCTCTTTGGTAGTGGCGAGGTGGAGGATGTCCCGGTAGTTTTGGCTGTCCATGGCCAGCACGAGGTCGAAGCGGTCGAGGTCGTGGGGCTTGAGTTGCCGTGCCCGCTGTCGGCTGATGTCAATGCTGTACTTGCGGGCCGTGGCGATGGAGCGGCTATCGGGCTGCTGGCCAGTATGCCAAGCGCCTGTGCCCGCCGAGTCCACCTGCCAGTCGAGGCCGTGCTGTTCGATTTTGTGCTGCAAAATGCCCTCGGCGAGTGGCGAGCGGCAGATATTGCCTAGGCAAACCATGAGTATTTTCATAAGTGCTTGAAAACGAATTTGAGGCCGCAAAAGTGCCTGTCTGCTGGGTGAAATTATAATTCGTGGTCTTTTTTATCTTCGCCAAACGACTTTCTAGAAATTATGAGTCAACAACAAAACAACGATTCAGTTGATGATTGGATTTTCATCGTGAACCCAATGGCGGGCGGCGGCACGGTGCGCAAGCGTTGGACAGCAATACAGGCCAGCTTGCAGGCCGCTGGCATCCGTTTTCATGCTGTTTTTACCGAACGGAAATTCCATGCCGCCGAGCTGGCCGAACGGGCCATTGCCGAAGGCCACCGACAACTGGTGGCCGTGGGCGGCGACGGTACGGCGCACGAGGTGGTGAACGGCATCCTGCGGCAGGCAACCTGTGCGCCGGAGGAGGTCACGTTCACGCTGCTCCCGGTCGGCACTGGCAACGACTGGGTGAAAACGCACGGCATCCCAAAGGATACGGACCGCTGGCTCTCTTTTTTCCGAAGGGGAAAAACCGCCCTGCAAGACGTGGGCTGGGCCAGCTACCATGTGGATGGCCAAGCTCAAAAGCGCTTTTTCATCAACGTCGCTGGGCTGTCATACGATGCCTACGTGGCACGGCGGGCCGAGGCTTACAAAACGCAGGTGTCCAGCACGGTTTTTTACCTTTTCCTGATTTTCAGGTGCTTGTTCGAGTTCCGGGTGCCCCGGCTGCGGGTGGTTTATGATGGAAAAACGGACGAGCAGCGGTTTTACACCATCAACCTCGGCATCTGCCGCTACTCTGGCGGCGGGCTACAGCTCGTGCCACATGCCGTGCCCGACGACGGGAAGCTGGCCTTGACCTTGGCTGGGCACATCTCGAAACTGGGGGTGCTGCTCGTCACGCCGTTTTTTTATTCGGGCAAAATAGCTTGGCACCCGAAGGTCTTCCTAGCGCAGGTGACAAACGTGACGGTGGAAAGTGCTGATAATCAGCCGGTTCTGCTGGAGGCAGACGGCGAGTTTCTGGGCGAGGGGCCGGTGCAGGTGGGCATTTTGCACAAAAAACTGCGGGTGCTCACCAATGCCTGATGGTAAGCTTGGGACGGGCTGAAAAAGAAAAAGGGCTGCCCATGTGGCAGCCCTTTTTCTTTAAAAAAATCAGCGTCCCATTGGTCGGCGGCGCTTGGAGCGGGGGTTGAGGGGCATGCCGCCTTTTTGCATCATGCCCATTTGGTTGGCCATTTTCATTTGGCCCTGCTGCGCCATCGCCTTGTCGAACTGCTTGATTTGGTCCTTGAGCATCGGCTCGGTCACGTTCAGTTCCTTGATGGTTTTGAGGTAGTTTTTGGCGATGTTGATTTTCTGACGCTGGATGGCGATGCCTGCGAGTTGCAGCTGTACGGCGGCTTTTTCGTTGTCGGTAGGCAGGTTGAGGGTTTGGGCTTTCTGGAGCCAGGTCTCGGCGTCGTCGGTGCGGCCAAGGCCCTGTGCGATGGTGCCTTTCATCATGTAGTAGTAGGCCCGGTTGGTGACGTAGAGCCAGTCGGGCTTCCAAGTGAGGTTGAGCCATTTTTCGGCTTCGAGGTAGTTCTGGTCGGTCTGCATGACCTTGGCGGCGTGCTGGATGGTGCCCAAGAGTATGTAGGATGCCAAAAGTATCAGCCCGATGAGCAGCACAGGCAGGCCATAGCCCCAAGGGAGGGTCAGCATCATGGCGATGCCGCCAAAAATGAACAGGGCGATGAGCGCAAACTTGAGGTATGGATGTATGGTGAACATGTTGTTGTCTTTTGTTTTTCTGTGAAATATTTTGCTTTTAGGGAGCACAAAGGTAAGGAAAGTTTGGTGGGAAAGGTGGTGGTTGACTGGGTGGCTCGGCGCAGTTTTTATATTAAATTAAATGCACACCAAGTTGTTTGCCGTTTTGTAAAATATTGATTTTCAGCTTTTTGTAAACGAAGCGTGGAACATGGGAAACTTGTTTTTCCTATTGTTTTTTTCGGTTGTTCCGAACATTTTTTTTGGGCATCACCTTAATTAAGCAGAATCATTGCGAATGATTTTTCTTGAAAACAGATTTAGAACAAACTAAAAAACAGCGAAATGTTACCAGTAGATCCGTCAAACCAGACCGGCCCGTTCGGCCAAGAACCCAACAAGCCAAACAACCCAGTAGCTACGACACCGACAGCGCCAAAGCGGGTCAACCCGTGGCTTCCCATCACCATTATTGCAGGGCTGCTGCTGCTCGGTGTGGCCGTTTGGCTTACGTACAATAGCATGAGCACCACCCGACAGTTGGAGCAGAAAGTGGCCGAATTGGAAGAGGCTGAAAAGCTGAAGGCTGAACTCGAAACACAGTACAACCAAGCCATCGCTGAACTGGATGCCCTCAAGGGCGACAACGAGCAGATCAATGCGCTGATTGACCAGCAGAAAGCCGAACTTGTGGCACAGAAAGGGCAAATCACTGACCTGCTGCGTGACAAGAAAAAGCTCGATGCTGCCCGCCGTGAAATCGCTGGCCTTAAAGCCAAGCTAAACGAGTACATTGCCCAAGTGGAGCAATTGAAAATGGAGCAGGAACAGCTCACACAGGACAACCTCAACCTGAAGGCAGACAAGGACAGCCTGGCCTACACATTTCAAAGCAAAGTGGCTGAAAATGAAACACTTAGCGCTGCTAAAGCACAGCTCGTCAGCGAACGGGAAGAGCTTTCAAAATCAGTGCAAGCTGGCTCTGTCATCAAGGTGAAAGACATCAAGGTGACGGGCATGAAGGTGAAAAAGAGCGGCAAGACCTCCGAAAAAGAATCTGCCAAGCGGGTTGACCAACTGAAAATCTGTTTCACGACCATCGCCAACGATGTGGTGCAGCCGGGCAAGGAGAAGTTCTTCATCCGTGTCATCAACCCCAAAGGCGAAACCTTGGCCATTGAAGACCTCGGCAGCGGCACCACCGTGGACAAAAACGGCGAAGAAGTGCGTTTCACGCAAGTGCAGGAGTACGACTACGCCAATGACGAAACGCAGCTTTGCTTTGTCTGGAAGCCGAATACCTCCTTCCAGAAAGGCCAGTACAAAGTCGAGATTTACAACAAAGGCTCCTTCGCCGGGTCTGACGATTTTGAACTGAAATAGAAAAGCGATTTTCAGCGTAAACTAAATGCACAAGAAGGGCCATCTCGAATTTCGGGGTGGCCCTTCTTGTTTTGTTCCCAAAAGCCTAACGTATCTTTGCAGCCAGTCATTCAATCCCTTCAATCCATCAATCCATCAATCCTTTAAAATGGCTACGCCAAAATCCGTCGCATTCCATACCCTCGGCTGCAAGCTGAACTACTCCGAGACCTCCAGCATCGGCAGGCTCTTTGAGGATGCCGGCTACTCGGAAGTGGACTTCGAGGCCGGGGCCGACATCTTCGTCATCAACACCTGTTCGGTGACGGATTTTGCGGACAAAAAATGCCGCCAAATCGTGCGCCGGGCGCTGCGCAAATCGCCCAATGCCAACGTGGTCGTGGTGGGCTGCTATGCGCAACTCAAGCCCCACGAAATCGCCGAGATACCCGGCGTTGACCTCGTGCTGGGCGCTTCCGAGAAGTTCCGCATCCTTGATTTCGTGGACAACATCAGCAAAGCGCCCGGCAAAGGCATGGTACAGGCTGGGGAAGTAAAAGAGGCCAACACCTTCACCCATGCCTTCAGCTTCGGTGACCGCACCCGCTCCTTCCTCAAGGTGCAGGACGGCTGCGACTACAAGTGCAGCTTCTGCACCATCCCCCTCGCCCGTGGCGCCAGCCGCAGCGACACCGTGGAGAGCGTGGTAGCCAATGCCTGGAAAATCGCCGAAATGGGCGTGAAGGAGGTCGTGCTCACAGGCGTCAACATTGGCGACTTCGGCAACGGCACGGAGGTCATCGAAGGGATGAGGCCCAAAAAAGAGGCGCTTTTTATTGACCTCATCAAAGAACTCGACAAGGTGCAAGGCATCGAGCGGTTCCGCATTTCGAGCATCGAACCGAACCTCTGCAACGAGGAAATCATCCAGTTTGTGGCGCAGTCCGAGCGCTTCATGCCGCATTTCCACATCCCATTGCAGAGCGGCAACAACAAGCAACTGACCGCCATGCGCCGCCGCTACCGCCGGGAACTCTACGCCGAGCGGGTGGCGCTCATCAAGCAGCACATGCCCCATTGCTGCATCGGCGTGGACGTCATCGTGGGCTTCCCCGGCGAGACGCACGAGGACTTCCTCGAAACCTACCGCTTCCTCAACGAACTGGACGTGTCGTACCTGCACGTGTTCACCTACTCCGAGCGCCCGAACACCCCCGCCGCCGAGATGGAGGGCGTGGTGCCCATGGGCGAGCGCCGCCAGCGCAACGAGATGCTGACCATTTTATCGGAAAAGAAAAAGCGGCATTTCTACGAGCAGTTTTTGGGTGAAACGAGGCCCGTGCTCTTCGAGAAAAGCACCGAGCCGGGCCGCATGTCGGGCTTCACCGACAATTATATCCGGGTGGACTTGCCTTGGGACGAGGCGGCCTTCAACACCATCCAGCCCGTGCAGTTGAACGGGGTGAATGCGGCGGGGCTGATGGAGGTGTTTGAGCAAGAGGCCGTAAGAGGATAGCATCCTCTTGTTCTAACATTTTGTAAGTCAGTGCGTTATACTGCCGTCAACCATTGTCCGTCCACCGTCCACCGTTTTCATCATGAGCAAAAGAAAAATCTTCAACGACCCCGTCTATGGCTTCACCACCCTGCCCGGCGGCATTTTGCTCGACTTGGTGGACCACCCCTATTTCCAGCGGTTGCGGCGCATCAAGCAGGTTAGCCTCACGCACTACGTGTATCCGGGGGCGCTGCACACCCGCTTCCACCATGCGCTGGGGGCGCTGCACCTGATGACCGAAGCCATTGAGGTGTTGCGGAGCAAAGGCGTGGACATCACCGACGAAGAGTGCGAGGCCGTGAGCATCGCCATCCTGCTGCACGACATCGGGCATGGGCCCTTCTCGCACACATTGGAGCACACGCTCATCAATGTCCACCACGAGGAGGTTTCGCTGCGTTTCATGGAGCGGCTGAATGAAATCTTCGGGGGGAAACTGACGCTCGCCATCCGCATTTTCAAGGACGAATACCCGAAGCAGTTCCTGCACCAGCTCGTTTCCGGCCAGCTCGACATGGACCGCATGGACTACCTCAACCGGGACAGCTATTTCACGGGCGTGGCCGAGGGCGTCATCGGTTTTGACCGCATCATCAAGATGCTGGCCGTACACGACGGGGAGCTGGCCGTGGAGGAAAAGGGCATTTATTCCATCGAAAAATTCTTGATGGCGAGAAGGCTGATGTACTGGCAGGTTTACCTCCACAAAACCGTGCTGGCTGCCGAGCAAATGCTGATAAAAACCCTCCAACGGGCCAAGCAACTCGCCATGCAGGGCGTAGCCTTGGACGTGCCGAAAAGCCTCGCCTTTTTCCTTTATCGGGATATTTCCTTGGAGGATTTCGACGCCAACCGGGAGGAGATGCTGGGTCATTTCGCCCGCCTCGACGACTACGACATCGCCACGGCGCTGAAAAGCTTCGGCGACCACGACGACCCGCTGCTGGCCTTCCTCGCCAACAGCATCGTGAACCGCCGCTTGTTCAAAATCGAGCTGAAAAACCAGCCCTTCGAGCCAGGTTACGTGGAGGCGGTCAAAGGCCGGGTGAGCGCCCTGTTCGCCCATTTTCCCGAAGGGAGCCTCGACTACCTCATCATGTCCGGCGACCAGACCAACCATGCCTACAACACGGCCAAGGACGAAATCAAGATACTATACAAGGACGGCTCCGTGCTGCCCATCTCGCAGGTGACGGATTTTGGCTTGCAGACCAACGTTTCTCGCAAATACTACCTCTGCTACCCGAAATCGGCGGTTGCGTAAAGTCATGGGACGATAATCTCCCCGTTTGATAACTTTGGGCAAAAATTCAGTAAAAAGAAAGCATGAACCACCTTCGCAACATACTCACCATCAGCGCATTGTCGCTTTTTTTCACGGTAAAAATACTGGCGCAAACCACCGCCGTCACCACGCAGGAAATCCCCGGCTCCAAGGTCAGTTTTAAGCTGGCGCTTGTGCCCGGCGGCAGCTTCCTGATGGGCAGCGAGCCGCAGCAGCGCAACGTGAAGCTCGACAGTTTTTGGATGGGAACCACGGAGGTGGGCTATGACGAGTTCATCATTTTTTACCAAAAACAATACGACTCGAACACCTCGGCGAACACGGCCAAGCCCTACTCCGCCGACGCCATCAGCCGTCCCACGCCGCAGTACATTGACTACACCTACGGCATGGGCAAGTCGGGCTTCCCGGCCGTGAGCATGACCCAGCAGGCGGCCCTGCGCTACTGCCAGTGGCTCTATCAAAAAACGGGCGTTTTCTACCGCCTGCCGACGGAGGCGGAGTGGGAGTATGCCTGCAGGTATAAAATTGGAAGTATCGCTGTTGGCAATTGGCAGTTGGGGGCCGAGGTGGGCGATTATGCTTGGTTCTACGACAACAGCTACGAAAAATACCATGAGCTGGCGCAAAAAAAGCCGAACGCCCTCGGCCTCTACGACATGCTCGGCAACGTGGCCGAGTGGACGCTCGATTTTTACGATGAAAACTACCTGACCACCATTCAGGGCGACCCCGCCGTGAACCCCTGGATTGAACCCACCAAGCGACACTCCCGCACCGTGAAGGGCGGCTCCTACGACAGCAACGCCGAAGAATGTAGTTGTTCTTTTCGTAAAAAATCGGAGGCGAAATGGCAGGCCCGTGACCCGCAGATTCCCAAGAGCAAGTGGTGGAACCCCGATTCGCCCTTCGTGGGCTTCCGGCTCGTGCGACCCGTGAAGCAGCCGACGGCAGCCGAGGTAGAAGCTTTTTTTGCGAAAGCCATAAAAGATTAGAGAATCTTGGAGAAGTGAGAGGGTGAGAGGATGAGAGATGTGAGAGCCTCTCACTCTCCCACTTCTCTCACCCTCTAACTTCTCTACCTACATTCCCGGTAAAATTTCTCCATCAGCCTGTGAAAATTCACGAGCGTGTCATCTGACAGGAAGCTGGAATTACTGATGTTTTGGTGCAGGTTGAGGATTTTTTGGATATGCTCCTGTGGCAAGCTGGAGCGGGTGGCGAGGCTCATTGCGAAC
>JALOMF010000079.1 GCA_025455635.1 Saprospiraceae bacterium
GCCGACCGGGTGCCCGTGCTGGTCAAATCGGCGCAAATGATGGTGGATGCCCTGCCCTCCGCCGTGGGCCAGCACCAGCAGCAGGCATTCGTGAAGCTCTACCCTACCCTCAGCACCAATGGCCGCATCAGCGTGCAGTCCAGCCAGCAACACGAGGTCAGGGTGTATGACCTGCATGGCCGCCAAGTCGAGTTTTTTGCCAAAAAATCGGGGAACTACGAGCTGTGGCTGCGGGAAAAAGGGGTGTACATCGTGCGCTTCAAAAACCGCCAAGGACAGGTGCAGGCAGAGCGGGTGGTGGTGCAGTAGCCTGGTCTCCAAATGCTGCAAACCAGTTGGATAACTTTTCCACAAACGACGGGGTATCTTGGACTTCTTGCCCAGGATACCCCGCCGTCATTTTTCGGGCTTACAGGCCGATAGGACCAGCCTTCGACTTTAGCCAGTTAATCAGTGACGCAAGTTTCAGCACGGGTTAGGCTTGGTACAATGCCAGTGTTTATAAAATTCTTGCTTTCTTTGGCCATAATTTGCCATTATGAGCACATGTTTACGCCTTGTCAGCCTGATAATTACCTCATCGCTGGCGCAAAATCAGCTCCAAGCCCAGTGCCCCATCACTGCTGACGCTGGCCCCGACAAATTTGTGTGCGCCCCGAACGGCACGACCATCCTAGAAGGTAATATTGCAGGAACCTACCTCGGCCTTAACTGGTCTCCGAGTGCGGGATTGAGCAGCACCACGGTACTCAACCCCACCGCCACAGTATCAGGCCCAATTACTTATACGCTTACGGCACAGGCATTCGACCCTGCCGCTCCCAACCTATTGTCCAATGGCGATTTTGAAGGGGGGAATTCCGGTTTTACCAGCAGTTATATTTTCAGCCCACTGCCCATTTCACCAGGTTCCTATGTGCTGACCACCTCACCAGCACTGGTGCTGTCCACATTTCCACCTTGCGACGACCATACTTTTGGCAACGGCTCTGGCAATATGATGCTTGTAAACGGCAATGCAGCGGCTGGTAGCCAAGTCTGGTGCCAGACAGTACCTGTGACGCCTAACACTTGGTACAACATGAGCGGTTGGGCAATGGCCTCGCCCATTTCCCCTCCCATTTTACAGTTTGCGGTAAATGGTACGCCGATAGGCGCTGCCTTCAATGTCGGCACGGGCACTTGCGATTGGCAACAATTCTCGGCAGCTTGGTTCTCTGGCACAGCTACCACCGCACAGGTTTGCATCCGTGACCAAAACGGCAGCGGCAACGGCCTTTTCGGCGACGACTACGCCCTGGACGACATATACTTCGCCGCTGCATGCACCTTGACCGACCAAGTAACGGTGGACTTAGCCAATGTGGACGCCATGTTACCCCCAAATGCCGTTTTGGGCTGTGATGACCTTCCAACTGGCATTGAACTCGATGGCAGTGCCTCCTCATCTGGCCCAAATATCAGCTACTCATGGGTAGGCCCTGGCATCGTGGGCGGTGCAAACACAGCCGTTGCAACAGCGAACCAACCGGGCACCTACACCCTGACCGTCACGCTTGACCTCGGCACCTCAAATTGCACTGCCACCAGGAACATTGAGGTACTGGAAGACCCGAACACGGTGGTAGCCGTGACAGCGCCCGGCCCCGAAATCACCTGCACGAACCCCAGCGTCCAACTGAACGGCACAGGCTCCTCCACGGGCAGCACCATCAGCTACCAGTGGGCGCCCCCAACGGCAGTGTTAGCGGGGCAAGGCACACTTGACCCCACCGTGAACCAGCCAGGCACCTACGAACTCACCGTCACCAACAGCGTCAGTGGCTGCACTGCTTCTTCCTCGGTTTTTGTGGGTTCAAATACGGCCCCACCGAGCGCCGCCGCCAGCTCCCCCGGCCAAATCACCTGCAATGCCAGCTCGATTACCCTTAGCGGCGTTGGCAGTTCCGTTGGCAGCAATTACGAATACCAATGGACCGGGCCGGGCATCCTGGCTGGTGAAACGACCCTCAACAACTGCACCGTGAACGCCGCTGGGATCTACACCCTGTCCGTCACCGACAACGCCAATGGCTGTACCGCCACCGCCTCCACTACTGTCGCACAAAGCGGTTCGGTGCCTACGGCAATGGTCAGCATGCCCGGCAGCCTGAACTGCCTGACGGCCAGCGTCGTGCTGAATAGCACGGGCAGTAGCACTGGGCCAGGCATCAGTTATATTTGGACAACGAACGGCGGCTGACAAATCACAGGCCCAACGAATGGCCCAACGGCCACGGTGACGGCGGCAGGCAGCTATGTTTTGACAGTTACCAACGCCAACGGCTGCACGGCCACGGCCACCACCAATGTAAGCGCCAATCTAGCGCAGCCTGTGGTTGGCATCGCCCAACCCGGCATGTTTCTATGCAACACCGATTCCTTGCAATTGAGCGCTTCGCAAACATCGTCCAGCGGCCCCGGATTTAGCATGGCTTGGGCTTCGCAAAACGGCACCATCCTCTCAGGGCAAAACACGCCAATGCCTTGGGTAGGCAACGCCGCCATTTACACCCTCACCATCACCGACCTGACCAACGGCTGCACGGCTTCCGCCTCCACAACGGTATCCGCCAACACCACCCCACCCATTGCGCAAGCCGGACAAAACGCCACACTGGACTGCATCAGCACACCAGTAGGCCTGGATGGGTCGGGCAGTAGCACTGGCCCCTCTTTCAGCTACCAGTGGACGACTACGGGCGGCAACATTGTAAGCGGTGGCTCCAGTTTGATGCCGGAGGTGAATGGGGTCGGCACCTATTTCCTGACGGTGGAAAATTCGGCGAATGGCTGCTCGGCCATTGACTCGGTGGCAGTGGCGCAAGATGCCAGTGCCCCCACGGTCGTCATTGCGCCAGCCAACCAACTGGACTGCGACACGGACGAAATCACGCTGAATGCTACGGGGTCTTCCGTTGGGACGAATATCACCATCACTTGGAATGGCCCCAGCTTCACGGACGGGGTCAACACCCTGACGCCGACCGTCAACCAGCCCGGTGTTTACCAACTCATTTTACTCAACCAAAGCAACAACTGTGTGGCGAACGCCTCGATGACGGTCATGCAGGATACCGTCGCTCCCATTGCTGACGCAGGTCCCGCACCCGTGCTGGATTGTTCCACGCCTTCGGCAATGCTCGATGGGAGTGGCAGCAGCCAAGGCCCCTCGATGAGCTACCTTTGGTCAACGGGTGAGGCAAGCCAATCCATCAGCGTCAGCAACCCTGGCAATTACACCCTCACCGTCAACAATTCGACCAACGGCTGCTCGGCCTCCGATGCCGTAACTGTGATATCATTTGGCAACTTGCCCAACGTGGACATTGACCCGCCGGGCAGCCTGAACTGCGCCGTTGCGCAGTTGCAGCTTTCGGCTACGGCACCGGTAGGTAGCGAGTATTTTTACAATTGGACATTCACGGGCACGGGCACTGGCATCATCTCTGGTGCGGGGTCGCTCACACCGACCATCGGCTCGCCGGGCACTTACACGCTCACGGTCACGAACGTACAGACGGGCTGCTCGGCCAGCGAATCGGTGCTGGTGGCACAGAACGGAAACTTACCAACCGCTGAGGCGGGCGCTCCGCAAACGCTGCTTTGTGGGCAAACCAGTGTTTCGCTCAATGGCGCTGGAAGCAGCAGTGGTGCGGGGATTGCCTATCTGTGGGAAACGCAGAATGGCAGCATCCTTGAAGATGGAACCACGCTGGCGCCCACGGTGAACGCCCCCGGCATTTATACCCTGACGGTCACCGATTTGCAAAGCGGCTGCTCCGCAACGGACGAGGTGCAAGTGGGTCAAGATGCCAACGCCCCTACCGCCGATGCGGGTGCTCCGCAAACGCTTGACTGCTCCGTGCAGCAAGTGACCTTGGACGGCACGGGCAGCAGTAGCGGCCCTGGCTTCACCTACCTGTGGACGACCAGCGACGGCCTGATTTCCGCTGGCGCAAACACCCTGACCCCGATAGTCACTGCCGCTGGCACCTACCTGCTCACTGTTACCAACACGCAGAACAATTGCCAGACCTTGGCCAGTGTGCAGGTCGTGGACTTGGCACAGCCACCGACCGCCGTCGCCACCACCAACCAGCAATTGGGTTGCGGCACGCAGCCGATTGCACTGAGCGGGATGGGCAGCAGCACGGGCACAGTCTATGCCTACCTATGGGCCGGGCCAGGTGTGGCGAGCGGCGGCACGACCCTTTCGCCGTTGGTGAATGCGCCCGGTATTTATACCCTGACCGTCACCAATCTGGCGAACACCTGCACCAGCACGGCGCAGGTGACGGTCATCCAGAACAGTACGCCGCCTACCGCAGTTGCGGCTGCGCCGCAAAGCATCACCTGCCTTTTGCAGCAGGTGCCGCTCAGTGGAACTGGGAGCAGCACTGGGGCGGGATTCAGCTACCAATGGCAAGGCCCCGGCATCATGCTCGGCGGCATGACCTTGATGCCAACAGCCAATGCGGGCGGCGTTTATACGCTCACCGTCACCGGGCCAAACGGCTGCACGGCGACAGCGACTGCCATCGTAACGGCGAACACGACGCCGCCCACTGCCATTGCAGCTGCACCCCTAGGACTTGGTTGCGGAGCGCAACAGGTACAGCTTGATGGCACGGGCAGCAGCACTGGAGCGAGTGTTTTTTACCTATGGCAAGGCCCCGGCCTTGTCAGCGGTCAGACGACGTTGACGCCAACGGTGAACGCACCCGGCACCTACACCTTGACCGTGGCCAACCAGGCCAACGGTTGCTCCGCAACGGCGACAGCTACGGTTAACCAGGATAATCCGTCGGTCATAGCAGTGACGAATGCGCCCCAACCGCTAACCTGCGCCCTTACTACTACCTCGATTGATGCAACTGGAAGCAGTGCTGGCGCCAATATCTTGTATGATTGGACGGGGCCGGGCGTGGCATCGGGGGATGATGCCATTCAGGTCTTCGTGACCGAACCGGGTACCTATACGCTGACCGTGACCGACCAAGCAACGGGCTGTACGGCTACCACAACGGCCATTGTTTCGGCTGACTCGGTGCCGCCGATGGCGGATGCAGGGCCGAACCTGTTAATTGGTTGTTCAAACGATACGTTGACATTGGTTGGAACCACCAATGTCCTTAATGCTGAATTTTTATGGACGACTTGGATTGTAGGTAGCATAATCGGTAATACTGCTCAAAGTACAATTCTAATTGATGAGCCTGGACGCTATGTGCTTCAAGTAACTAATTTGGATAACGGGTGTGCAGCCTTTGATACTGCACATGTGAATAATGACATCAGTTCGGCTATTTTTCCCTCCATTAATTCAAATATTACCCATTGTCAAAATCCTTTTAGTCAGGTATGGTTTGAAGGTGGTGAAGGTGGCAACCCACCATTTATGTTGTCAATGGACGGTGGTAATTCTTTTTTCACGATTGATACTATATTAGAGAATTTACCTTCTGGTATTTATAATTTCGTGGTAATAGATGCCAATGGTTGCAACTCCAACCAAGGTATTGATTTTACTGCTTTCCCTCCTTTTAGTGTTGAATTGCCACAGATTCTTAGTTTGGAGTTCGGGAGTCAAGGTTCATTAATTCCCAATATTAGTATTCCTGATTCATTCATCCAATCCATTGTATGGTCGCCTGGTGAAGGCTTGAGCTGCACCGACTGTTTACAGCCAATGGTATATCCACTGTCAAATACATTTTATGTTGTTACGGTCACCAACAAGGATGGTTGTTCTGCCAGCGCTTCCATAATGGTTGAAGTTTCAAAACCCGAAGGCAGCATCTACGTCCCCAATATTTTCTCCCCCAACGGCGATGGCATCAATGACGTGCTGGTGGTTTTTGCAGATGAAAACCAAGTGAAAACCATCCCTTCTTTCCAAGTCTTCTCCCGCTGGGGGGAGGCAGTGTTCCAAGGCTTCGGCCTACAGCCAAATGATGCTACGACGGGCTGGGACGGCACCCACCGAGGCAAGGACGTGGACTTGGGCGTGTTCGTCTGGTATGCCGAGGTGGAACTGGTGACTGGGGAAAGGAAGCTATTGAAAGGGGATGTGGCAATCACTCGCTGAGTGGCCAAATCATAGATTTTATATTCCAAGAAATTGCCCACCATATCAAATCCTGGGAAGCTCAAAACTGGGGGCAGTTGCTCGGAAGCGGCAAGCTCGCCTGGGTGGAGCAATCCCTTCACCATACCAAAGTAGCCACTGCCTTGCCCGGCAGGCTGGCCGAAATCCATTTACCATCGTCCGTTTGGACATTGTAGGGCTGGGGCGTGGGTGCCTCGTTCAGCACGATTAGCACGGTCTTGCCCGTGGGCGTGCGGAAGGCCACGTTGGGCAGTGGGCCGGGCAGGCTGCTGCCAATGCGCACCGACCCCGGCGGCACGTGCTGGGCCACTTGCGCTATCACGTAGTAGCTGACGTTGCGGGTCACCCGGTCGCCATCGAGGGTGAGGGCACCGAGGCATTCGGTGCAGCCGCCAGGGGTGTGCGGCCCGAAGCTGGGGTCATTGGCGAGGTTCCATTCGAGGGCGGTGCGGCTCCAGTTGCGCAGCGTACCGATGACCACGTTCTTGACGTGCCACTGTAGGTCGCCGTCGAAGCTGCCCTTGGCACCCGTCCATTGCTCGGTGAAATAAAGCGCCCGGTCGGGGTGGGCAGCATGTACCTCAGAGAGCGCCGAGGGGTCGCCAGCGTAGAGGTGGAAGGCCGTGCCGTGGATATGGGGCTTGGCCTCGGGGTCGTTCAGCACCTTGATGGGGAAGCCGGGATTGTCGCAGTTGTGGTCCCAGATGATGATTTTGGTGTCGAAGCCTGCCGAGCGCAGCGCTGGGCCGAGCGCCTCCACGAGACGGGCCTGGCTCACTTCCCCCATTTTCATGCTGGGGTTGTTGCCGTCGTGGTCGGGTTCGTTCTGGAGCGTGACGGCGTCAATGCGGATGCCCTCTTGCTGGTAGGCCCGCAGGTATTTCACAAAATACTGGGCGTAGGCGTCGAAAAACTGGGGTTTCAGCGCCCCGCCGATGCTGCTCCGGTTCGTCTTCATCCAACTGGGTGCCGACCACGGCGTGCCCATCAGCGTGAGGTCGGGACGGATGGCGAGTATCTCCTTCAGCACCGGAATCAGGTGCTTTTTATCCTTCGCAATGCTAAAATGCTGTAGTTCCGGGTCTTCGGGCCTACCGAAATTATCGGGCAGGTCGCAGTAGCTGAACACTTCGGGGTCGAGGTCGGTGGAGCCGATGCCCAGCCGCAGGTAGCTGACGCCGATGCTGTTCGCCTGTTTGCCAAAAAGCTCCTGCAAGAGGGCCGACCGCTCCGCTGCGCCCATCTGGTGCAGGAGCATAGCGCTGCCCCCGGTGAGGGTGTAGCCAAAGCCCTCGATGGGCTGGTACTGCTGCGTGTCGAGGACGATGACCGGGTGGCGGCTGTCGGGCTTTTTTGCGAAGCCGATGTTTTGCTTGCGCAAAAGCTGCGACTGGTCGGCGGTGGTAGTGGTGACTTCGACCGGGGCTTCGGACTGAGCAGCCCGCCGCTGTGGGCTGGCGTGGCAGGCTATCAGCAGTGCGATGGACAGCAGGGGCACAAGTGTTTTTATGGTAAATTCTTTCATGCTTTTTCTTCAAAAATTGTGTTGCCCGTTTTCGCTAGCAAGCTGCTTAGAAATGCTGGATTTTCAATGGTTTAGGCTCAAAAATTGTGACATGGAAAATCGGGTTTCGGAACAGTTTTTGGAAGTATGGTTAAACGCTTTTTTAAAGCCAAAAAACGGATGGGCAAGATAGCTACAAACTATGCTGCTGGTCGTAAGTTTCAGGCCAAAAGCAAATAACGCAAAACGTAATTATGAAACACGGATTCGGCGAACTGCCCCGAAATGTTTTGCGGTGCACAACCAAATTGGCAACGAAGAAGACCATAGTGCCTTCGAACCCAATATTATTCCCGCAACAATGAAAAATCTACTGGAGGTATCCCGCATCATTTCAAAGAAAAAAATTCGGAAAATCGAGGTTTTCGACGGTGCCGCCCTTGACAACAAGAACAGCAAGTTCACCGAGTTTTTTGATGCCCTGATGGCCGACCGCTTCAAAAACGACCGGGACGCCGCTGCCTTTCTCTACAAATGCAGCCCCACCGACGACAAGTACCGGCAGTTGAAGTCCCGGTTTCGCAAGCGGCTGATGACCACGCTGTTCTTCATTGACCAGACACAGCCCTCGGCCACGGGCTACGACCGCTCGCTGTTCTCCACCCACCGTGATTGGGCACTGATAAAAATCCTGATGACCAACGATGCCAAGCTGGCCGGCGAAGAACTGGCAAGGCAGGTGCTGCTGGTGGCCCTCAAGTTCAAGTTCTCGGACATCATCCTCAACTGCAGCCGCATCTTGCGCCAGCTTGCCGCCGAGAACAGCAATGAAAAGGAGTTCGAAGAGTACGACGGCTACATCAAGCAATACTCGGAGATTCTGGCCGCCGAAATCCGCTCGGAGGAGCTTTACCAGCGGGTGCTCATGGAGTACAACAAGCCCTTCGACCAAGTGCAGGGCATCAACGAAGACCTCCAGAACTACTGCGACGCCCTCGTCAGCCTGTCGGAAATGCACGACTCCCCAGTGGTGTTTTACAACATGTTCCTCGTCTGGACCTACCACTACGAGCTACAGCAGGACTACGATTCCATGCTCCAGATTTGCGCCCAAGCCGAGCAGTACATTGATAAAAACCCCAATTATTTGCAGGAGGAAAAGCTGGCCACCTTCCAGCTCAAAAAAATGAACGGCCACCTGCACCTGCGGGATTTCAAGAACGGGAAAATCAATGCCGAGCGCAGCTTGCAACTGTTCGATGAGGGCAGCGACGTCTGGTTCAATTTCATGGAGTACTACCTGCTCACGGCGCTGCACACCGACAACTACCTGCACGGTGCTGCAGTATTCCTGCGGGCCAAGGCTCACTCGAAGTTCAAAAAACTGGACAGCCAAACCAAGGAAAAATGGCGCACTTACGAGGCGTACATCAACTATTTCATCGAGCGGCAGCCGGGACAGATTGAGGCGCTGAAGGAGCAACTGGGCAAAAATTTCAAACTGGTGCGCTTCCTCGCCGAGACGCTGATTTTCCCAAAGGAAACCCGTGTGCTGGCCATTCACCTGACGGTGTGCCAGTTGCTGTTTTTCCTTGACAAAAAATCGTTTCCTGAATCGGCGGAGGCCATTGACCGCCTGAGGGGGCACGCCAAATACCTGGACGACGTCGAGAACTACCGCATGATTCAGTTCATCAAACTGCTGCAACAGATTCTCAAGGCCAATTTCAAGCTCCACGAACTGGTGGGCATCGAAAAACACTACGACGCCCTCGTGGAAAGCCCGTTTTTCTACCGTGGCCGCATCAACGAGCTGGAAATCATACCCTACGAGAAGCTCTGGAACCATATTCTCTCGAAGCTGTAAACACTGTTTCTCGGAACAAAAAAGCCCCGGCAACTGACGCTGCCGGGGCTTTTGGTTTTCCCGAAACTACGGGTTCGGAAGTATGGTCACTGAATGCCGTGCATCCATTTTTTCAAAATGGGCGAAAGGAAAAACAGCACCGCCGCCGCACCGAGGGTGACGTAAACGCCCCAAGTCATGTAAACATCGGCAAATGCGCCGAGCGCCGTAGCGGCATCGGTGCCTTCGCCCGGTGAGGCGATGATTTTGCCCAGCTGCGCTGCAATTTTATGCGCAAACGCAATGGATAGGAACCAAGCGCCCATCACGAAGCCGACCATTTTGGCAGGAGCCAGTTTCGTCACCACGGAGAGGCCCACGGGCGAAATGCTCAACTCGCCGGTCGTGTGCAGCAGGTACATGATGACGAGGTAGATGACCGGAATCAGCGCACCGGAGTTCACGCCAGCCATCACGCTTTTCGCACCGATGACCATGACCCAAAAACCAAGCGCAATCTGCACGAGGCCGTAGAAGAATTTCATCGGTGTACGTGGCTCTTTGCCCGATTTGGAGAGGCTGAGCCAAATCCAAGAGAACACGGGGGCCAGCAGCATGATGAACAAGGCGTTCAGCGACTGGAACTGGCCAGCAGGCACGTTGCCACGGTCCACAAAACGGTCGGCGAGGATGTTCAAGGAGCCGCCCGCCTGCTCGAACAGGGTCCAAAATATCATGTGGAAGAAGAACAGCGTCAGGAACACAAGCATCCGTTGGCCGTCTTCCCGGTTGTTGTCCTTGAGGGCATTGACGAGGATATAGCCCAAAACGGCTATCCCGCTCAGGATGAGGATGATGTCCGTAACTTCCTCAAAATCAATGAGCAAGGCAAAAAGCGGGATGGAAATCAAAGCGCCCAAAATCACGATGGACTGCTTGGTCATGCCAGCGAAGATGACATCCTTGAGCGATGCCGGGTTCGGCGGGTTGCCCTTGTCTTCGTACATGGACATGTTTTTCCAGAAAACAACCACGCCCAGCACCATGCCCAATCCAGCCGCCAAGAAGCCCAGCGACCAGTCATACCGTTCGGCGAGGAAGGCACAGGTCAGCGGCGAAAGGAAGGCGCCGATATTGATGCCCATGTAAAAAATGGTGAAGGCACCGTCTTTGCGGGGGTCGTTTTTGTCATAAAAAGTCCCCAAAAAGCTGGAGATGTTCGGCTTGAAGAAGCCGTTGCCGACCGCCAGCACGCCGAGGCCCGTGAAGAACAGGGTCTCGCTGTTGAGTTGCCAAGCATTGAAGGCCAAGATGAACTGTGCCGCTGCCATCGCAATACCACCGATGACAATCGTGCGGCGGAAGCCCAGAATCTTGTCGGCAATCATGCCCCCAATCACGGGAGCGGCATACAGCAAGGCGTTGAAAGCCCCATAAATCCCATAGGCCCTCGCATCGGCCTGGCCTTGCTCGATTTGGTCAAACAGAACTTTGGTCATGTAAAGCACCAAGAACGAGCGCATGCCATAAAAAGAAAAACGCTCCCAGAGTTCGGCAAAAAAGAGCGTGAAAAGCGCTTTCGGGTGTGTTTTGCGTTGCGAAAGCACCACAAGCGGCACCCAAACCAGTACGAACGCCCACCCGACGATTAGGGAAATAAGTCCGATATCCATACTCAGATTTTTAGTTGGCTAGCCTGCCACCGAAACGAATGGGTATCAATTGGCCCGGCTGCCTTAGTTTTGTTTGTAAAAAATAGCCGATTTTTGAAAATCCCTCCAAAAACCAAATAACGGCTCAAAATAGGGCAATTTTGAAATGCTGTACTTCATTTGCACAATTTTGTTCCGACAAGCGCCTTACTTAGACAAACTATCCGGCGCAGGCG
>JALOMF010000576.1 GCA_025455635.1 Saprospiraceae bacterium
TTTGCGAAGCAAAACCTGACCGAAAAACTCACTTTCGTGGAAGGTGTTGACCTACACTCAGCGGCCACGAGCTTCCCGTCCGGCCATGCCATGTCGGCTTTTGCGCTTTACAGCCTTTTGGTTTTCATCTTGCCTTCCCAAAAACGCTTTGCGCTGCCGCTTTTTGCCTTGGCGCTTTCAGTGGCCATTTCCCGCATCTATTTGGTGCAGCATTTTTGGCCTGATGTGTATGCTGGGGGCATCATTGGCGTGTTGTTGGCCATGCTTTGGTACGCTTTTTTGGGCAGGACAAGTGAAAACAGCGCCGCTTGGTTGGAGCAGCCCATCTATGGTTTTTGGCAAAAGAAAGCCTAGTGAAAATGCACAAAAACGAAAGCGGCCCTGCGAGTCAATCAACACGCAGGGCCGCTTTTTTTTGGCAAAACAACACCTAGTTTTTGTTTTGAAACGCAGGGTCTTTCTCCGTAGAGTCGTACTCGTATTCCATTTTCTTTTTCGATAAAACACGGCGGTAGCGTTCCGGGTGCAGCCTGATGTCACGCAGCAGCAAGTCCACATTTTTGATGGTCACGCTGAGGTTGTTGGCAAATTCCTTGTCGTTGAGCAGCATCGGCAGTGCGCCGTCGCCCGATTTCAGGCTCTTGAGCAGGTCGCTGAGGTCGGCGATGGCCTTGTCGCTGTTGGCGAGGGTGGACTGCAGTTTCTGCATGGTGACCTTTGACTCGCTCACGAGGTTTTGCACGTCAGCTTGTTTGAGGTCGTTGGTCAGGTCTTCGGCATTGGCCAAGATGTTCTTAATCTGCTGGTTGCTTTCCTTGAGGTTCTTGGTGATGGATTCCACATTGGCGATGCTGCGCTCTACGCTACCAGCCGAGTTGGCCATCATCTTGTCGAGGCGGTCGGTGGTACTGCGCAGGTTGGCCATTGTCACCCGCACATCCTCCACGCTTTTGTTGATTTCCTCGCTGTTTTTCAGCCGGTCGGAGAGGGTGTCGAGCATGTCCTTCAAGCCGCCGTTGAGCTGGTCAACGTAGAGCCGCACTTCCTCTGGCGTCACCATCGAAGCCAGCAGGCCCTTGGTGGTTCCCTTGAGAAATTCGCCGTCGGCAACACAGTCGGGCCCATTGCACATACCTTCAAAAATGAGGTCAATATGTGAGCCGCCCATTGGCCCATCAGAAAGAATGGCCGCAGTTGCGGTTTTCGGCACACGGGTATCACTGTCCAAGTGCATCTCTACGGTGATGGTCTTCGGGTCTTCGGGGCTTTGGAAAATATCAGATACCAAGCCGACCTGGAGGCCGTTAATCATGATTGGCGTGGAAATGCGCAGCCCATCTACCCGCTGGTACTTGGCGTACACATTGAGGCTTTTGCTCAACACGTTGAAGCCCTTGAGGAACTTGTAGCCCCAAATGGCCAGTGCCACTATGAGGATGGTGAAAATAGCAATCTTAGTTTCTTTTCTCATTATTTAATCCTTTCGCCGTTCTGGTAAACTACCACAAAGGCATCGCTGAACCCTAGTGCCCGCAATTTTGCTTTCACTTCCAAGGCTTCCGATTCGGTGGCGAAATTAACGACTTGGTATTTATACAGCCCTTTTTCTTCGATGACCTGTATCAAATACTCCACCTTTGTCCATTTTCCTTGGTTCACGTCCAGCAGTTTTGGCGAGGCCGCCAACTGCACACGGAATTGAATACCAACGGTTTGTGCAACTGGTTTTTTATCAGTTGGCGAAGACTCGGCCACTGGCTTTTCAGCTAAAATTTTGTTGTGCTGCTTGCCTTCGTTCTTCTCGGCTTTTGGCGCTGGTGCGGCAGGCTTGGGGGCCACCGGCTCATCAAAATGTTCTTTTTTGGGGGCTGGGCTGGCATCAAGTGGACGGGTCTCCGGTTGTTTTTTCTCCGGCTTGGCATTGGTCACGGCAGCTTCTGGTTTCTTCGGTTTGGCCATTGTTACTTCCTCCGCCGGGCGTGATTCGGGCTGTTCCTTTACTTGAACGACCGCTGGAGCCTCAGGTTCAATCACTTCCACGGCATCCACGTCCAATTTGGTCAGTGCCACTGGGTTGCCGCCCTCCATTTCGTGCTTGTAGTCCCGAAAGGCGAGTAGGAGCGCATTGGCCATTGATTTTTGGCCATTGCTGGTGCGCAGGAATGCCTCGTCGGTGGCATTGGTCAAAAAGCCCGTTTCCACCAGTACGCTGGGCATGGTGGCATATTTGAGCACAATAAAACCTGCTTGCTTCACGCCCCGGTTTTTGCGCTTCGATTCCTCTTTTGAGTGAAACTGCACCTTGTCGGCGAAGCTCAGGCTTTGCTCCAGAAACGCATTTTGGAACATCGAAAACATGATATGCGCCTCCGGCGAATTGGGGTCGTAGCCGTCGTAGTTCTTTTGGTAATCCTCTTCGAGCAGGATGGCCTCGTTTTCCCGCTTCGCAACGGCGAGGTTGGCCTCGGTGGCGTGCAGGCCCAGCACGTAAGTCTCGGTGCCCATCGTCTTGCTGGCGTTGGAGATGGCGTTGCAATGGATGGAGATGAAGAGGTCGGCCTTGTTGCGGGTGGCGATGGCGGCCCGTTCATTGAGGGGGATGAAGACGTCGGTGCTGCGGGTCATGATGACCTTCACGTCGGGGAAGTTCTGCCGGATGGCCTCGGCCAGGAATTTGCCGACCGACAGGCAGACGTGCTTCTCTTTGGAGTGGGCGCCGTGGCAGCCAGGGTCGTGGCCGCCGTGGCCGGGGTCTATCACGACCGTTTTCACTTCGTAACTTCCTTTTCTTTGTGAAACGTGCAGCACAGGCTGGGCGGAAGTATCGGCAGCGATGGCGCTTTTCAGAAAGTCCGTGCCGATTGACGTTGCTTTGATAATTTTGCCCGCCGCTGCGGCCTCGTGGCTGTTAAGTTTTGGCAAACTCCAGGAGGAGAGCAAAATCAGCAGCGTTGGAAGGAAAATATAAGCCTTCATTTTAAAGAAAAATAAGGTTCTCGGTAAAATGGTTTGACAAGGGTTGACTACGGTTTATGAAGGTTGATTTTGCAAGTGCTGGACAAGTTG
>JALOMF010000080.1 GCA_025455635.1 Saprospiraceae bacterium
TTTCCTTTGGAGCACGACGGAAACCAGCGCCAGCATTGACGTTTCGCCGACGGCGAGCGCCAGCTACTCGGTGACGGTGACGGATGGGAACGGTTGCACGGACACGGAGAGTTTCAACGTGGCGGTGAATGCCTTGCCAACGGCCAGCATCACGGGCGACGACGCTATTTGCGCCAGCGAAATGGCGACCTTGACGGCCACGGGCGGAACGGTTTTCCTTTGGAGCACGACGGAAACCAGCGCCAGCATTGACGTTTCGCCGACGGCGAGTGCCAGCTACTCCAATTTTCAATGTGGCGGTGAACGCTTTGCCAACGGCCAGCATCACGGGCGACGACGCCATTTGTGCCAGCGAAACGGCGACACTGACGGCCACGGGCGGAACGGTTTTCCTTTGGAGCACGACGGAGACCAGCGCCAGCATTGACGTTTCGCCGATGGCAAACACCAGCTACTCGGTGACGGTGACGGATGGGAACGGCTGCGAGGACACGGAGAGTTTCAGCTTAACGGTGAACGCCTTGCCGACGGCCAACATCACGGGCGACGCCGCTATTTGCGCCAGCGAAACGGCGACACTGACGGCCACGGGCGGCGCTACTTTCCTTTGGAGCACGACGGAGACCAGCGCCAGCATTGACGTTTCGCCGACGGCGAGCGCCAGCTACTCGGTGACGGTGACGGATGGGAACGGCTGTTCGGACACGGAGAGTTTCAATGTGACGGTGAACGCCCTGCCGACGGCCAATGCAGGTGCGGATGCCAGTTTTTGCAGCAACAGCAATGGTGCGCAACTCGATGCCAGTGGCAGTACAGGGGCTGCGCCGTTGGGCTTTGCTTGGTCAAATGCGGTGACATTGGACGACGCCACTAGCGCCACGCCACTGGCCAGTCCGGCGGTGGATGTGGTGTATGTGGTGACGGTGACGGATGCAAATGGCTGCACGGGCATGGACACGGTAGCGGTTGCTTTGCAGGATGCACCAGCGGTTGAGATGAGTTCGAACGCACCCATTTGCACCAATGAAGACCTCGAACTGACGGAGTCGGGCGGCGATGCGGTGGCATGGCTTTGGACGGCTGCAAACGGCGTTATTTTCACGGATTCGAGCGTGACGGTGGCCCGTGCGGTGGTGGTGGAGGGCGATTATTCGCTGGTCATCACGGATGTGAACGGCTGCCGGGACACGGCTGATTTTACGGTCAGTTTTTCGGGGGGCGTGGCATTTGAGGCGAATTTCCTGACGGGCAACGTGGCCTGTGAGGGCGACACGGTGCATTTCATCGAAATCAGCGACACGACCGCCATTCCGGGCGGCTTTGCAGATGCTTTTGCCTGGGATTTTGGGGACGGCACGACCAGCACCGAACGTGACCCGGCGCATGTGTACGAGGTGGCTGGCACCTATATGGTCTCGGTGGTGGTGACGGAGGCGGGTTGCGACAACCTGTCCATTGCGAAGGAAATCAACGTGAACGACTGCAGGCCGACGGGCGGGGAGTCGGGCCTGGCGTACTACAACCTGTATCCCAATATCACTTCCGGTAAGTTCAGATTGGAGCTGGAGCTGATGGAACGGGGCCTGCTGCGGCTGGAACTGGTGGACATGAGCGGGCGGGTAATGAGAAGCCTGACAAGGCGGGACCTGCTGCGTTTTGAGGAAGAATTCGACTTGGACGACCCCGGTGTTTACTTCCTAAAAGTACAGACTTTGCAAGGCAGCAAAACGCTAAAAGTGGTGGTGGTGCGGGCGTGATTTGGATGGTTGCCTTTAAAATGGATGTTCGGATTGAGCAAACAGGCAGTTCTTTTCGAGAGGAGGGGTTATCAAACCCCGATGTTTTAAGCCGCCGGGGTTTGATAACCCCTCCTCTTGAAAAGAACTGCCGTAAACTTCAAATCCGTTCTTAAATAAATCAGTGCGGAGTTTTTTTTCTACATGGCTAAAAAAAATATTTAATGGGCTACAATGCACAGATAATCAATCTGTTATAGGTTTTACTAGCTTTGCGGCCTGTTTTCCTCCCACTATTAGAACTGGATTCCTCACCCGTAGTCTGAACAGGCCAATTTGAGAAGGCAACAATAAGAAGGCCCTGCATCATTTCACCAATTTTCACAAATCAGAAATTCCAGCAATCAATGAGAAACTTTATTACTACAATCATTTGTGTTTTATGTCTTTCCCTCGTTTTTTCTTGTAAAAAAAATGAGCCGAGCAAGGCCGCTGGCGCACCAGTCACCATCGAAACCCGCAGCATCCAAAAAACAAAGGGAACGGACTGCGACAAGCAGCCCGACAGCCTCCGCACCGACTGCGCCATCGTTGATTTCACCCTGCCGAAACTGGCGGGAACCAGCGCCTTGGCCAAGGGCGTGGACACGTGGGTGGACAACTACCTGCTCCACCTCATCAATTGGGCGATTGCCAGCGAAGATGGCAAAGCGCCCAAAACCGTGGACGATGGCATCAAGCATTATTTCGACAACCACGATGAAAACGCTGGCTCGATAAGTTCTGGCCAGTATGCCCTGACCTGCACCAACGAGGAAGTGCTCAACGATGGCAAGTACCTTACCCTGCGGCTCAACGGCTACGCATTCACGGGCGGCAACCGGTCGCTGGATGATGTTGCCATCGCAAGTTTTGATGCAAAAACAGGCAAACAACTCACTTGGGCCGACCTCGTGAAGGACCAAAAAGCCCTCCTCCCCATTGCGCAAGCAAAAGTGAAGGAAATGAGGGAAGATGCCTTCAGGGAGGGCTTCACCTTCGACAAGGAGGAGCCGTTTGCCCTTCCACAGGCTTATGGCCTGACCACGGATGGGATTTTGATGCACTACACGACCGGCGAGATTTACCAATTGGGCGGTCAGACGGAGTTCACCGTTTATTTCAACGAACTGGGCAACAACCTGAAAGTGGCTGCGCCCGCAGTGCCGAAGGAGGCCGATTCGGATGAAGACGTTTTTGCCCTTTATGAAGTGAAAGGCAACGACATGGTGATTTTTCCTTTTGAAATTGAGGTAGCAAACAGCGCCGCCGCTGATAAAACCTTGACGAAGAAAAAGGAGACCCTCATCGTGTCCGCCTCGTTGTGGGGCGTACCAAAAGACCCCAAGGAGAAGGCGAAGGGCGAAGACGGCATGGTGAGTTTTGTGGACAAGGACATCGAGCTGACGGGCGACAACCGACTGGCCCGCTTCGAGGGCTTGACGTTCAACAAATCCCTGCTCTCCAAGGTGGAGGACAAGGATATTTTCCTGCTCATCAACGTTTTCAGTGGCCGCAAATCGTCGCAGGACAACCTGCTCACCTGCGGCATCCTCGATACGAAGGTCAGCCAAGTGGTCAACAAGCGCTTCGTGCTCGGCTGCAAGCTCATTGAGGAACCAGAAAAGGTCGGCCCCAATATGGTCAACCCGCTCGCCTGCTATGCCTTGCCGGATTTTGGCGAAGCGCCAGCAGGCTCGGTTTCCTTCTTGGTGAACTGCGACTCGGTGGGCAATATCTCCTTTGCACAATCGCCCATGAAAGACCTCGATGCGCTGAAAGCCACCCTCCGTCCGCTCTTGAAGGATTGGCAAAAGAAGGATGCTAAGAACCTGCCCGGCATCGAAACCGAAGGCTGCATGATGGGCAACAGTGGCGCCATCCGGGACATGTACGACGAACTCACCGCCGAACTGACGGGCAAGGCCAAGCCCGCTGACAAGCCAGAAGAAACGGAAAAAACGGGCGTGAAAACCGATACAAAAAAAGACGCCACGGCAAAGCCTTCGACGAAAACCGATGCTGCCGCAAAGCCTACAACTGGCAAAACCACTTCCACAAAATCTACGTCAAGCACAACAACAGCGCCTACGAAACAAGCTCCTGTCAAGTCCACGAAGCCCGTCGTCACCTTGAAGCAGAACGGCGACATGCTGCTCGATGGCAAGGCCGTTGGCACTTTCGAGGCGCTTCGCAAACAGCTGCAAACTGCCCTATTGGCGCAAGCCACCATTCCTGAAAAAGTGGAACTGAAGACCGTCGGCGAGACGGGCATGGGCGCCAGGGCAGAGGTGAACAGCGTCATCGCCGAGTCCATCAAGGGCGCAAAATGGCTGCGCAAGAAAGCGGCGATAGCAACCCTGAACACAGCGGTGGGCAAAAGGCTGGCCACGACCACGCAACTGGAATTGGGCAACTACGAGACCAGCGGCAATTTCGCTTATATCAGCGCAGGCATCAAAGGTGCGGACGGCAAAGCCGTAGATTACAGCAAAACCGACTATGCCAAGGATATTGCCGCAGGCAAATTCACCGAGTACACGGTCGGGCTTTTGAAATACGAGAACGGCGCTTGGAAACTGCTGACCTATAATATCGGCACCAGCAAGCCGCCCGTGGATGCTTGGGTGAAAAGCTACAAGGCACCGAAGGGGTTGTTTGGTAAGGCTAAATGAATGTGTGTTAAATGATAAATAGCCTGTCCCGACTTGAGGGAAATAAATTTGCAAGGCGCTGGTTTACAGGGTTTTGCAAATCAGGTTAGGTCATTTATCGCTATATTTTCAATGAACCAAAGTTAAATTGGGGGTAGGTAAAGCCCAGTTGGTTAGCCCGATTCCCAATATTTTTTTATTATTTAAATCTACAACAATGAAATACCAACTTTTTATTTTCTTGGCAGGATTGACTTTGTTTTCTTGTAAAAACACAACCACGACCGAAGCTGGCGCTGCCACCGAGGAAGTCTCAGCCGAGAACGGCTCGGACAACGACCCAGACCTTCTGGCCATCACCGATGTCATCCACGGCTTCTACAAATGGTATGAAACCAATGCAAATGCCTTGGCGAATATCAACTACGTGAAGGGCGGCAAATCCAGCACCCTTGACAATGCAAAACTGGATGCCTACTATGCAAGTTTGAAGCAAAGTGGATTCATCAGCCAGGCTTATATTGACGAAGACCGGGCCTATTTGAAAAACCTGGAAGCGACAGCTTGGAAAAACGAAAACGTGAACGAGGAACCACTCACTGGTCTCGATTACGACCGCTTCTTCTGCGCACAGGACTATGAAATCGCCTTTTGGACGACCGCCCCGGTGTATGTGGATGGGCTTGGCACTGACAAGGTGAAAGCTAACCTAACTGGCCTTGAAGGGGGCAGTGAAAGGACACAAAACTTTGAGCTGGTGAAGGAGAACGGCAAGTGGCTGATTTCAAAAATAATCTGCGATGAGGGCGACGATGCCCAATCAGCGGTGGAGCAGTTGGCTGCCTTCTACACGGGCACGCTGCCCTGCAAGGACTGCGACGGGATTGCGACCGTGCTCACCTTGAATGCCGACGAAAAACGGACCTACACCTTGGAGGAGGAGTATAAGGGCAAGAAGCCGAAGACCGTAGAATCCAACGGAACCTGGACGGTTGAGGGCGACATGGTGACTTTGACTGGGAAATCAGGCAGCAGCAAATACCAGGTCACTGCCGAGGGACTTATCGGCCTGAACGCAGATGGTAGCAAGCGGGACAGTAAATACCTGCTCAAAAAAACACAGGGCGAATAAATCGAGCATACTTTTTTCATGCAGGCCATTCACAAAATGGTCATAAAACGGGCGGGTTCTGAAAGGAGCTTCGCCCGTTTGTTTTTGCTGTCAATGGACGTAATACCAAGGTATATCGAACAACCCTTCTTTAAGGTCTATTTCTACCGTGTCACCTATCTGGTAAATGTCGTAATCTACTTTGGAGACTTTGATTTTTTCCTTGTCGTGGTGGTGCCCCCAAGGAGCTACTTCTAGGTAGTAGGTGGTGCCGCCCTTCCTGCCTCTACTGGTTTGCTTGTCCAGCACTTCGGTTTTGTAAACCGTAGGTTCAGAATAATCATAGGCACAATTGGCAGCGTAGGTTCCAGCATAGCTGTAAAGCGAGATATTGAAAATGACGGATAAATAAAGCCAAGTCTTGTCACGGTTGCTTTTTTCAATCAACGAATGTGTGAGAAATAAAATAACCAATATTGTGCAAAAAGCAATAGTGCCGGGGATGATGAGGCTGTATATGCTTTCAAACTCATAATCCTTCAAGACACGAATCAATATTACCAACGCTGCAACATCAATAAAGTCGGCAACATCGTATTTCGGATTGCCATCATCGTCCAAGTCAATGTCCACTAGGGTTGCGATGCTGGGCTTGTGCAACCCATTCAACAATAAGCCCAGGATAGGTATCGCCAGCAATATTCCAAGCAGCCATCTGTATGTGTCAGCGTTTACAAAGAATAAAAACCAGCCAGCAAACCCAATGGTCAACCACTCTAACCAGTCGAGTTTGTGAAAGGTTATTTTGGAGCGTGGGCGTTGCCGTTTGGTTTTGCCTCCATTCCTGATTATCCGTTTAGTCATGTTGCGTGAAATTGTGTTTAGGCCCTAAAGGTGTTGTCCGATGAAAGGCAAAAACAAATCCAACTCAATTTGTGTAGATGAAAAATGGATGAAGCGAGGGTTTTTCTATGGTTCTTTGAACAATAAACTGTGTTGATGGGACTCTCAAGGGGGCTTGCCCCCCTTGGCTGGAAACGCATTCAGTTGTTAAACAACCATCATCAAAAACAAGCCTATTCGCTGACCAATAGTTATTTTATAGGAATCGGCGCACGTCAGGCCCTGAGTTTTGCATAAATATCCAAGCTGATAAACTTGCCATTTTTTATTTCACACTCCCGCATCGTGCCTTCATGCCGAAAGTCCAGCTTGCGCATGGCTGCTTTGCAATTTAAGTTTTCCGACTCCACGAAGCCTTCAATGCGGTGCAAGCCCAGCACCTTAAACCCATGTTCGCAGATGAGCGGCATGGCTTCTTTCATGATGCCCTGCCCCCAGTGTTCGGGCAGCAGCCAAAAGCCGATTTCCGCTTTTTGGTGCTCCCGCACAAGGCCGTTCAAGCCGCCAGCACCGTAGAAAACCTGGTTGTCGGGGGAGCAAATGGCCCACCAGATGCCCGTACTGTGGGCTTCCAAGTCGGCAAAGAACTGCAATTGGGCTTGGGTCGCTTCCAAGCTATCGTAATTGACGCCATAATACGGGATGACCTCCGGGTGCGACAAGCCCTTGAATACGTTCTCCAAATCGCTGTCCTGGAATTGGCGGAGCAGCAGCCGTTCGGTCTTGATGGTCGGGAAATCAGTCAGCATATCAAGCGTTTTCAGCCAACAGTTTTTTTATCAGCGTCATTTGCCCCAGGTGGTAATGCGTATGCTCTATCAAGCCTTGCAGGTTGCGGTAATAATTGCCGTATTTATCCTCGCAAAACACGGCCCAAAGTTGCGCTTCCGGCAGTTGTTCAATCAACTGGGCCAAGGCTTCGGCTTCGGCCCAAGCCTGCTCCAGCATGGCCTCCCAATCGGCTTGCGAGCGGATGGGCGGGTGCGCAAAACTGAGCTTGTCGTTGCCTTCGAGCGGGCCGCCTTGCAGCACTTTTATTTGCACGCCCACGAAATAATTCACGTGGAAGAGTAGGGTAGCGATGGTGTTCAGGTCTTGTACGGGCGTGATGGCCTGCAGCCAGGTCACGTCCGAGAGGGTGGATTTCAGGTTGACCCAAGTCCAGTTGCCACCGAAGTGGACGTCACGCAGGTGCTTGGCGAGGTGGGTGGTGAGTTGCATGGATGTACGATTTGGTGATTTACGATTTACGATTGGGGGCAGTGCTATTTGGCCTAGTGACACAGTAGCATAACTGAAACATCGTAGCCATTTTTAGCATCAAATCTAGGCTATATTCGCCTTTCGGCAAAGCGTATTTGCCAGTCAGTTCGCTTCGTAGGCACTATTTCAGCCCTCACTTCCCATCCTCAAAAACATCACATGGTTCGGGTTGTAATGCGTCTCCGAAATCTTGAACAGCCCCTTGCCCACGATTTCAAAGCCCATTTTATCATAAAATGCCACTGCCCGGTGGTTCTCCTTCCAGACGTAGAGCCAGACGCCCGCTTGTTTGGCTTGCTTCGCAATGTTCAAGTTGAAATCAAACAACTGCTGCGCCAGCCCCAGCCCGTGGAATTCCGCCAAGAAGTAGAGCCGCTCCATCTTCGTCACGTTTTGCGCAGCCACCGATTCGTGCGGACAGTCCAAAATGATTTTGGAATAGCCCGCTGGCCGACCCTCGTGCTGCATCCAGTGGAAGATGTTCCGTTCGTCGAGCAGTTCGGTGAGCAGGGATTCCTCGGAGAGCCTGGTCGTGATGTACAGGTTCATGTCCTCGTGGGCACAGCTGTGGCCGTGGGATTCCCAGAGGGCTTTGCTGGCGAGGGCGGAGAGGAGGGGAAGGTCGAGGTTGGTCGGTTTAGTTATTAATGCCATATTGTTTAAATCATGCCTTATATCCCAACACCCACCCAATCACCCCGCCCATCACGCCCACCGTCAGGCCCGCAGCGGCAACATCCGCCAAGAGCGGCGCAGGGCCATTGAAAAAATGCGAGGTCGAAAACCAGTAAGTATCGGTCATGATGGCAACGAGAATGCCCATCACAGCGCCCAAAATGGCGCCTTCCTTGAAGCTGTGGACGTGCGCCCATTTGCCCATGATGAGGGCAAGGAGCAGGGCATAAGCCGCACAAGAAACCAGCAGCAATGCCATGCTGCTTTCTTCCGGCGATTTCTTGAAACCCTCGATTTGCGTGGTATTGGCGCTCATGTACTGGCCGAGCAGGCCCTCGAACACGAGCCAACCAATGAGGAAGTATGCAATGGTGCCAGCTAGGGCGGCGAGTAGGATTTTAACCATGATTTGGAATTCGTTTTGTTGTGAAAACCATGCGAACATCAACAGGTCTTCACAAAGTTCCAAAGGGAATTGGGTATGGTAAATAAGCAACTGGTTTTACATCAGCCGAAATCACGCTACCTACACATTTACCCCAAACAAATAACCAACCAAGGCGGAAAGCCCCATCGCTATCGTTCCCCAAAAAGTAATCCTGATGATGGCTTTAGGAACACTGGAGCCGCCCGTTTTGGCCGACATCGCCCCAAGGATGACGAGGAAAACAATCGCAAAACCGTACAGCGAATATTCCATGAAATGGACGGGCAGGAACAGCGTCACCAGTAGCGGCAAGACGCCGCCCACGGTAAAGGACGCCCCCGAGGCAAACGCCGCTTGTATCGGCTTGGCCTGGCTGATTTCGTTCAGGCCCAGTTCATCCCGCATGTGTGCGCCCAAGGCGTCTTTTTCGGTGAGTTCTTTGGCCACCTGCAGGGCCGTCTCCTTTTTCAAGCCCCTTTGCTCGTAAATATCCGCCAAGCGTTGCAGCTCGATTTCCGGCATTTCTTCCAGCTCCTTTTTCTCCCGCTCGATGTCCGCCTGCTCGATGTCCGTCTGGGAACTGACCGACACGTACTCCCCCGCCGCCATGGACAGCGCCCCGGCTACCAAGCCCGCCAAAGTCGCCAATACGATAGGCTCCCGTGTGCTGCTGGCCGCCGCCACGCCGATGGCAAGGCTGGCTGTGGAAAGTATGCCGTCGTTGGCGCCCAGCACCGCCGCACGCAGCCAATTGCTTCGGTTGATGTAGTGTGGGGCGAGGTATTCGTCGAGGGACAAGGGTGCTGTTTGTGCTTTCATCTGTACATTGATTGCTTCGTGAAACTTGTTGGTGGCATACTATCATAGTCATGCAGCACCAACCGCTAAGTTACGGCCTTCCCTTATTCATTCTTCCGTATTATTTATCATTGTTTGCCCCGGCAATGGTTGAACAAAGTCATTGAGAATATCGGTGAAGGTTACGTCACTAGCTTGAACAAAGCGCAGCTTCGAGGCTCAAACCCACCATTTTACACTTCCTTTACACCCTTTTACAGGCAAAATGGGCATACCAGCCCGCCCGCCTGCATCTTTGCCGCATTGTTTCACCAACCAATTTCAATCATGCGTAACCATCATCTTGCTTTCATGTTCTTGGTGCTTTCCCTTGCCGCCTGCCAGCAGGTAGAAGAGAAGGCGCTGGCTAGTTTTACCGCTACCCCAGCCGCTACCACTAGCCCTGGCGGTACAAAAACAGGAGCGGCCAATATCGTTTTCCAATCCACGGACCGTGGAAAAACCTGGGCGGACATCAGCGACGGGCTGCCCATCGGAACCAAGCCTTTCCTGTTTTTTGCGGGCAAAGACGAGCTTATCTTGGGCGATGACAAGGGGAATTATACGACCAAAACTGCCCCAATGACCGCCAACTGGGAAAAGGAATTGGCGATGGACCAACAGCTGCTCAGCGTATGGCACAACCCAAGCGGGGCAATTGCCATCAACAACAGCGGCCAATTTTTTCAGCAACAGCAGGACATGGGCCTCTGGATGCCCGTTTTCACCAACTTCAAAAGCGCATTGGGGCGCAGCGTATTCACGGCCAAGGACGGCAGCATTTTCATCGGTACCGACAACGGCATTTTCAAATCCGCCGACCAAGGCAAGACCTGGAAACACGTCATGCAGGATGGTTGGGCATTCAGCATAGTAGAGTCTGATGGCGTGCTGCTCTGCAACAACTTGGGTGGCATCCTGCGCTCCACCGACGGCGGCGAGACTTGGGCCGTGGTGCTTTACGAAGGCGGCGTCGGCATTGATGTGGAAGTTATTAACGGCGGCTTTGCGGCCATTACCTACAATACCGAGACGGAATCCCGGCGCATCCGCACCTCCACCGACGGCGGCAAGACCTGGCATGCCATTGATGCGGGACTGCCGCCTTCCAAGCTGATTACCTCCATCCAGCAAGTGGGCGATTACTTTTACTGCGGCCACCCCGATGGCATTTACCGCTGCGCTGTCGGTGGCAATTCCTGGGAACTGCTGCTGCCTACCATCGGCGAGAAGGTGTTCAACCTGTCCGTTTCCGAAGGCGTGATGTATGCGGTGCTGCGGGAAGGGGGGTGTTAGTGAATGGAGAAAGGGAACAAAAAACGGGCAAGCTCCCAAAGAACCCGTCCGTTTCATACCTCCAAACCTCCATACCTTCATACCTCTACCGCCTCCGTCACCTGCAATTCAAACTCCGCCGTCACCGCCCCAGCGTTCTTCACGATGAGGTATTTGGCGCCCGGCCCCCAGCCCGCATCGGCGGCAGTCGTCTGCACCGACTGCATGGCCAGCACGGTCGTCTTCACGGGATTGTCCGCCGCAGAGGCGTTCACGGCATAGAAGAACTGCAATTCCACTTGGTTCGAGCGGTTCACGAAAACACTGTCGGCATTGGCGCTCAATTTCAACTTATCGGGCAGGGTCACCGCTGCCGTCATGCCCGGCTCCACGGCACCGCTGAACATAAACCGGGAATCCGTATCCGTTGACTGCCTGCGCAGTTCGCCCAAGTCGAAGTAGTTCTCCACCATTTTGATATTGGAACGGTATTTTTTCTTGAGGTCGCAGAGGTTGTCGTCCAGCAGGTTGGCCAGCACGAGGCGCTGCTCCTCCATCATGCTCGCCGTAAACTGCTTCGTGCCAAAACCCTCCGTCTGCACGCTGCGGGCT
>JALOMF010000081.1 GCA_025455635.1 Saprospiraceae bacterium
ACGGATGAAGTAAGCATTTTCGAGATACGATAAATAGCGTTTCACGGTTGGTACGGTCAGCCCAAGGGAATTGGCTAATGTACTTTGGTTTAACAGGTTCCCGTGAACGCCCGTCAACATTTGGAGTAAAGTGCGCAAGGTTTGCGAAGGGGCATTCAAGCCAAACTGCGGCAAGTCCCGCTCAATAAAAGTAGTGATGAAATCTTGAATCCACAGAAACGCTGTTTCGTCGCTTTCTGAAAAAAGTGCAGGCGGAAAACCACCACGCAACCAATGTTTTTTCAAGTCTGGGTCTGGCAGCTCCCTAAAATGGAATGGTGTCAGCTCTAGGTAGGAAACTCTGCCAGCCAATGTTTCGGAGCTTTGGCGTAGCAGCTCCGGCGATGCAGAACCCAAAATCAAGAAGCGGGCTGGAATGCGGTTTTGGTCAACCAAGGCCCGGAGCAAGGGGAACAACTCTGGTTTCCGTTGCACTTCGTCAATGATGACCAATTTTTCTTCGTTTTCTTTCAGGAACAACTCTGCGTTACGCAGGCGATTCAAGTCAGAGGGCAACTCTAGGTCGAGATAGACCGCAGGCTTTTCGAGGCTTTTAACGATGTTTTTTGCCAGCGTAGTTTTACCAGCCTGCCTTGGGCCGGTGATGCCCACGACTGGAAAACTAGTGAGCCGCTGGAGCAACGGTTGTTCTATGTTTCGAGGATATAGCATAATTTATTCAGACAAATTTAAAAATGAATTTTAAAATTGTCTGAATAAAATTACTTACCCTGAAATTAAAGTTCAAAAACAACCGGATTTATCGCCGTATCCACTACCTCCCCGATTTTGGCCCCGGGGCACCAAGTCTCCCAGTCGTTTTGTTGGTTGGGGTTTTCCGGCGCCTTCAGCTTCATGTCCACGTCCATGTAAATCATGGTCATCACCTGCCGCATCTGGTCGGTATGGTTGGCGCCTGCCCGGTGGAAGACCCAGCCGCTGTGGAAGCTCACCTCGCCCAGCTCGAACGGTTCGACCACGTGCGGGAAGTCGTTGACCCTCAGCGCTTTACCGATATGCTCTTCGCTGTCGTCGCTGATTTTTAGGTTGCGCCCAAGCGGGATGCGCTGGCTGCCTGCGCTGAATTCGAGCGGCCCCATTTCGAGCGGCACGGGCTGCATGGGAATCCAAGCCGTCACGGTATTGTCGTTGGCCAAGGGCCAATAGTACTGGTCGGCATGCCACGGGGTGAAGCCGCCGCCCGGCTCCTTGAACAGCGCTTGGTCGTGGTACATGCGCACGCCCCGTGTGCCCATCAGCTCAGTGGCGATGCGGGCCAGCCGCTTGCCAAACACGAAGCGCCGCACCTCCTCGCTCTTCGTCCAGATGTTCATGATTTGGAGGAACGCCTTGCCGTAGGTGTCCCGCTGCTCCATCGGCAGGTGCTGGGTGTTCAGTTCCTGTACTTTTTGTGAAATGACTTGGCCGTAGTGCGCCAGCACATCGGGCGGGAGCACTTGTTTGAGCTTGATGAAATTGTGCTCCCGGTAAAAATCTAGCTGCTCAGGGCTGAGGTGGAAGGGTTCGTCGAGGATGGAAAGGTCGAGGGCTGAAGCAGTCATCATAGTTGGTTAGTTTTTTTCTGCAAAAATAGCCTCTCGGTCATGGCAGCGCTAACACGGAATTTTGCCATTTTTGACCGTTTTTTATCCCAAATAAAATCCAAATTTCAATTTATGGGCAAAATAAGGTCGTAAATCTATGAAACCTTCACTAGAACACATCGCAAAGCCCGACACGGCCTCCTCTGTCGTGGCCTATTGGCGGGAGGAGCCTGGCTTTGCCTTCAATTGGCACTACCACCCGGAGTACGAGCTGACCTATATCCACCGGGGCAGTGGCTCCCGCCTCGTGGGCGACCAAGTGGCGGCTTTCCATGACGGCGACCTCGTGCTGCTCGGCCCGAACCTGCCGCATACTTGGTCAACTGACGAAAATGGCGCTTGGGAAGGCAATGCCAGAGCCGTGGTCGTGCAGTTTAGGCCAGAAGTGCTCAATGGAGCCTTGCTGCACCTGCCTGAACTGGCCGAGGTCAAGCAGTTGTTGGAGAAATCGGGGCGGGGCATGGTTTTTCATGCCTCGGTGGCTGAGGAGGCCGCCCGCCGGATGGCACAACTCCCCAGCCTGAGCGGGCTGGATAGGCTGTCGGGCTTGCTCCTGCTGCTGCGTGACCTGGGCCGGGGCAACCAGGGCAGCCAACTTGCCTCTGCGCTGTATTCCCCCTCCTTCAGCCGGGACAACGAGCAGCGGATTGACCGGGCATTTCAGCTGCTGCACCAGCGCTACACCGAGCAAATCAGCTTGGCCGACCTTGCTGCCGAGGTACACATGACGGAGACTTCGTTCTGCCGTTTTTTTAAAAAAATGACTGGCAAAGCCTACACGGACTACCTCAACGACCTGCGGGTGAACCGGGCATGCCGCCTGCTTGCCGAAGGTGAGGACAGCATGTCGGCAGTGGCCTATTCGGCGGGGTTTGGCAGCATGACGCATTTCAACCGCATGTTTTTCAACAAGAAAAAAATGAGCCCAGGGGCCTGGCGCAGAAAATTCAACCAGCAGAAACCGTAGTTACGGCTACTTTTGCCGAAACTGGGTTGGTAAAAATTGGTGGGGTGATGCGGCACTGCCTGCCATCCAACCAATATACTATCAACCCTTATCAACAAGACTTATGACCACCATCATCTCCTACAACGTCAACGGCATCCGGGCGGCCATGAACAAGGGCCTGCTCGAAGTTTTGAAAACGGAGGACGCCGATCTCGTCTGCTTTCAGGAAACCAAAATCCAGCCCGAACAAGTGGACGCCACGCCTTTCGAGGCACTTGGGTACACCCATCATTATTGGCATTCCGCAGAGAAGAAAGGGTACAGCAGTGTCGGTATTTTATCGAAGAAAAAACCAACGAACTACGTGATGGGCTGCGGCATCGAAAAATACGACCGGGAGGGCCGAATCCTGCGGGTGGATTTTGATGATTGGACGGTGCTAAACTGCTATTTTCCTTCGGGAACGAGCGGGGAGGAGCGGCAAGGTTTCAAGTACGAGTTCCTCGATGATTTTTTCAACTGGATTGCGGAGCTGAAAAAGGAGCGCCCAAAGCTCATCATCGTTGGCGATTACAATATTGCCCACATGGATATTGACATCCACAGCCCGAAGACCAACCAAAAGACCTCCGGCTTCCTGCCCGAAGAGCGAGCCTGGATGACGAAGTGGTTCGAAAGCGGCTTCACGGACGCCTTCCGGCACGTGCATCCCGACAAAAAAGACGACTACACGTGGTGGAGCGTCCGCTTCAATTCAAGGGCCAGCAACAAGGGCTGGCGCATTGATTACCAGTCGGTTAGCGATGCAATCAAGGATAAAATATTGGATGCCCGGCACCTTCACGATGCCGTGCAAAGCGACCATTGCCCGGTGTGGTTGAAGATTGATTTGTGATTGTTGGATTGTTGTAATTGTTTGATTGTTGGGGTGTTTACCTTAGCTGAAAACTATAACAACTATGAAGGAAACGAAATACTTAAACTCAACGACATTGAGGCTTATAAGATAGCTTTTCATCTTTCTAACTATATCTGGGAAATTGTAATAAAGTGGGATTTCTTCGCAAAGCAGACCATTGGCGCTCAGTTTGTAGATGCTGGGGATTCTATGTCCTCTAACATCGCCGAGGGGTTTGGGAGGTGGGGGAAAAAGGACAAAATCAAGTTTTATAGGTACAGTCAAGGCTCACGAAAGGAATGCTATGATTGGAATGAAAAATCGAGGGTAAGGAAGTTGGTAACAGAAGACGAGTACAACCACATTTTTCAAGAATTGGAAAAATTGGGACCAGCCATTGGGCGCCTCATCAAGTTTACCAACGAAAAACTTTCCGAGTAACCCACTAACCCCAACAATCAAACAATTTAACAATCGAACAATCACTTTAACAAATGCCCCATCAACTCCCGCTTCGTGCGCAGGTAGGCGGCGTTTTCCGCTTTTGGCTCGATGACGAGCGGCTCCCGGCTGGTGACTTCGATGCCCGCATTTTCCAAGGCTTCGATTTTCAGCGGGTTGTTGGTGAGCAGGCGGATGCGGCGGATGCCGAGGTCGTGTAGGATGTCCACGGCGAGGTCGTACTGGCGGGCATCCACTTCGAAGCCGAGGTGCGTGTTGGCGGTAGCGGTGTCGAAGCCCTTGTCTTGTAGGTTGTAGGCTTTCAGTTTGTTGATGAGGCCGATGCCCCGGCCTTCTTGGCGCAGGTAGATGACCACGCCGCCTTGCTCGGTGGCCAATTCGAGGGCACGATCGAGCTGCTCGCCACAGTCGCAGCGGCGGGAGTGGAACACATCGCCGGTCATGCACTCGGAGTGGATACGGACAAGCACGGGCTGCGAAGTATCGAGGTTTTCATGCACCAATGCCACGTGGGGCGTCAGGTCGTCGGGCGACGATGCGTAGGCGATAATGTTAAAATTTCCCCAATCAGTTGGCAAAAAAGCCTGTACTTGTCGTTGCATAAAGAAATGGAAGCGAGTCGGAGATTTTGCCGAAGGCGAAAACAACCAAATCGCTCAATGAACACCCGCTCAGGGTTTAAGTTCGCAAAAGTACGCACCACCGTTCAACCCATTGCCAATGACGCCTAAAATACTCTTGGTCGAAGATGACGAGACGCTGGGCTTCCTGCTCGGCGAGTTTTTGCGCAGCCGTGATTTTGAGGTGGCCTGGGCCAAGGACGGCGTGGACGGCCTCCGCCAGTTCAATGCCGACCACTTCGACCTCTGCCTCCTCGATGTGATGATGCCCGCACTCGATGGTTTCACCGTTGCCGAGCTGTTGCGGCAGCGCCGTGCCGACCTGCCCATTATTTTCCTCACCGCCAAATCGCTCCATGCCGACGTGGTGCGGGGCTTCAAGGCCGGGGCCGATGATTATATCAAAAAGCCTGTGGACGAAGAGGAACTCGTCGTGCGGATACAAGCCGTGCTGAAACGAACGGCTCCGGGGCAGTCCAGCCAGTCCGACGGCGAAGCTCGGACGGTGTTCCAAGTGGGCAATTATATATTTGACAGTGAAAAATGGACGCTGCGGCTCGAAACCCAAGTGCGGCAACTGACGGAGATGGAGGCCCGGCTGCTGAAAATACTCTGCGAACGCATGGGTCAGCTCGTGCAGCGGGAATGGGTGCTGGAAAAAATCTGGGGCCGCAACGATTTCCTTGCCCGCAAGAGCATGGACGTGTTCATTTCACGGCTACGCAAATACCTAGAAGACGACCCACGGGTGCGGATCACAAACTTGCACGGGAGTGGGTTCGTGCTGGAAGTTTCTAGTCACTGGCTATGAGTTTCGACCAACTCACAGTTTTTACTCCAGCACACCGCTCCGCTTCTTCTTGACGTAGTGCACCCCTGCGCCAAATACCCAACCCACGGTTCCCCGCTTCGTCTTGATTTTCACGTAAGGTTCGGTCGCCTTTTCCTTGCCGAGGTTCACGGTGTAGGTGGAGTCGGTGACTTCGTTCATGTAGTACACCTCATCGAAGAGTTTCAGTTCGCCGAGCGACTCGCCCTTCAGTCCAGGGGTCTTGCGCACTTTGAGTTTATCAATGGTGACGTAGAGTTTGGACAGGTTCGGCTCCTTGGGAGCGGCGGCCTCGGTCGCCGTGTTCGTGTTCGCCACGCCGCCAGCAGCAGTAGCGGCTGGGGCGGCAGTATTGGCGACTGGGGCACTCCCGTCAATCGGCTGATAGGTATCAGGCGAAGAGGCTGGGGCTGCGGGCTGCTGCTGCACGACCGGAGGCGGGGTAGCCGTTGTAGTGGCAGGGCGGTTGGCCGCTTGGGCGAGGCTGTCCTCACGGGCCTCGATGGCCTCGGCTGACTGTGCTTCTTCCTTGTGGGCGTTGCATTTTGAGGCCGTCCACATCAAAAAAATGAGTGCGAGCAGACCGATAACGATATATTCAACTTTAGATAACAGTCCTTTCATCTTATTTTGAGGGTTTGAAGTAAGTTTGCATTTCTTCGGTAATAGTGGTTTTGCTTCGCAAAAACGCCACCAAAACTATGAGAAACACAAGAAATTCTGGCAAAAGTAATGAATGACCTCCTTTATAAAGTAGCATTGACCAAAATCCCATTGGTGGGGGCTGTGACGGCCAAGGTGCTGGTCAGTTATTGCGGCGGCGCTAGAGAGGTTTTTGAGGCAAAAAAGCAAGACCTACTCCGCATCCCGAACATAGGCGAAGCGACTGCGGCCAATATCATTGACAAAAAAGTACTGGAAGATGCCGAGCAGGAGCTTAGGTTCCTTGACGAAAACAGCATCAGGCCAATATTTTACCTACAAAAAGACTACCCGCAGCGGCTACGACCCTTCAACGATGCCCCTGTCATGCTTTATTACCGTGGCACCGCTGATTTGAACCACCGCCGCACGGTGGGCATCATCGGCACCCGCACACCAACGCCACAGGGCATCAGTATCTGCGAAGAACTCGTGGAGGGGCTATCACCTTACAAACCTTTGATAATCAGTGGATTGGCATACGGCATTGATGTGGCTGCACATAAAAAAAGCCTTGAGGTCGGCCTGGAAACGCTTGGCGTGCTAGGCCACGGGCTGGCCAGAATCTACCCCGCACAGCACAAGCGGGTAGCTACCGAGATGCTGGCGCAGGGCGGGCTGCTCACGGAGTTTGCCAGCCATGTAGGGCCAGAGCGGGAAAACTTCCCGATGCGAAACCGGATAGTGGCGGGGCTTTGCGATGCGCTCATCGTTGTGGAGACAGCAACCAAAGGCGGCTCCATCATCACCGTGCAGCAGGCCAATGGCTACAACCGGGACGTGTTCGCCGTGCCCGGCAGGGTGAAGGACAAGTTTTCGCAAGGCTGCAATTTTTTGATTAAAAAAAACATGGCCATGCTCGCCGAAAATGCGGAGGACGTTGCCGCTTTGCTTAGATGGAACAGGGAAGATGGCGGGCCATCAGCCAAGGCCCTTCAGGCCAGTCTTTTTGATGAAATGACCGACACTGAAAAACAGGTGGTGGACCTGATACAATCCGCCGAAGAGATTGGCGTGGACCAACTCAGTTACGCTTCGCAAATTGCACAAGGGGATTTGGCGGCACTGCTGCTCAACCTCGAATTCAAGGGCGTGGTGCGGTCGCTGCCGGGCAAGCGCTACGTGCTTTGCTAGTTAGTTTTTAAAAATAATTTATGAAAAAAATACTGATTCTACTGCTCTTCGCAATTGCAGTCTCGTGCCACACGAAGCCGCCAGCGCCGCCTACGCCCGAAGACCCCGGTGAAACGAGGATTTCTGCTGAAGACACTATCCGTTTCACGCCGCCGAAAAACATCATCCTGCTGATTGGCGACGGCATGGGCATTACGCAGATAACCGCTGGGATGTACCGCAATGGCAACAAGCTCAATTTGGAACAGTTCAAATACGTGGGCCTGCATAAATCGTACGCCAGTGACAACCTCGTGACCGACTCCGCTGCAGGTGCTACGGCGTTTTCGATTGGCAAAAAAACCTACAACGGCGCCATCGGTGTTGACAAAAAGGGCAAGCCATCGCAAACCATCTTGGAGGAAGCCGAGCTAGCAGGCATGGCAACTGGTTTGGTGGCCACATCGTCCATCGTCCACGCCACGCCCGCCAGCTTCTACGCCCACCAAAAAGACCGGGAAATGAAGGAGGAAATCGCTGCGGACATGCTTAAAGTGGACCTTGATTTTTTTGTGGGGGGTGGCAAGAAGTATTTCGACCGCCGCAAAGACGAGCGCAACCTGATAGAAGAACTGACAAAGAAAGGCTACAAAATCTCTACCTACTTTGACAAGGAGTTTGTGGACACAGCGATTGACCCCTCGAAAAATTTTGGCTACCTCACTGCCGATACGGAGCCCTTGATGTTCTCGCAGGGGCGTGACTACCTCGTGCCAGCCACTCGTTCGGCGATGGATTATTTGTCCAAGCAGCAGGAACCTGGTTTTTTCCTCATGGTGGAAGGCTCGCAGATTGACTGGGGCGGCCACGCCAACGATTCGGAGTACATCATCAGCGAAATGATTGAGTTTGACAATGCCATCGGGGCAGCGCTTGAATTTGCGAAGCGTGACGGTGAAACGCTCATCATCGTCACCGCCGACCACGAAACCGGCGGCTATGCCATCAACCCGACTTCGACCATGGACAGCATCGTGGCAGCGTTCACGACCAAAGACCACACGGCGGCACTCATTCCCGTATTCGCTTGGGGGCCTGGCGAGGAGCTTTTCGGGGGCATTTATGAAAACACTTCGATTTACGACAAGATGCGCAGGGCATTTGGCTTCAAGAAAAAACTGCAATGACGCTGCCACCAAAAAATAAAGGCGACCAATTTGGCCGCCTTTATTTTTTATGAAAACTTTGGAAATGGAAATCATTCCTTATCGAACCTCAGTTCTTGGATGACTTGCTTGCCGCCGCTCACTTTCATGTAGATGTACACCCGATAAGTACCTGACGAGGCAGTCATGTTCCCAATGCAGTACTGTGAGTCTTGGCCTTTGGAAGCGCCTTGGTGTACTTGCTTGAAAGAAGAAGGCTTGTTTTTGGCAAAAAAGTCCTTTACCACTTTTACAGCTTCTGTTTTTGCGTAGGTTTCCTCTTTGTCCATTACAGCGATTTCAACATTGGCATCGAAGTACTGGCCTAGTGCATCGGCGTTGCCGGAGCTGATGGCCTTGGTGATGGCGTCAAGGTTCAGTTCTTCCGTACCGACAAAAGCAATGGCAGGAAGGAGAAAAAGGACGAACAAGAAATTTTTCATGGTTTGAGTTTTATGAATCCATCGCCCAGTTGAAAGGAAGATGAAATCATTAATATTGAGCTTACGAAGTTCCTTATTTCATATCAAACGAGCAATTAGTTTTATATGTTCGCTTGACAATTATTTCGACGTGAATAATCCGAGGGGTAACAAAAGTTGAAGGTTAATTTTCTTAAAAACTTTTCCTTGCAAATTCAGTGACAACTTAACGGTAAGATGCCTCTGCTAGTACTTTCCCCTGATTTATTTCCAGTTTTTCAAAAACAAAAGCAATAACGAATGGCTTTTCAAAAGTGACATGGCCTACTGTTTTATTTTTGCTTCAAGAAAATTGAATTTTTAAATTTAAAATAATTTAATGTGAAAAACAATCATGTGATGCTCGTCATTCTTGACGGCTGGGGCAAGGGCCAAAAACCATCCGCCGATGCAATTGCCCAAGCCAATACCCCGGTGATGGATGCGCTTTTGGAGAGTTGCCCAAATTCTGAGCTGGTGACTTTCGGAGAGGAGGTTGGCTTGCCAGAGGGCCAAATGGGCAACTCCGAAGTTGGGCACTTGAACATAGGCGCTGGCCGCATTGTCTATCAAGAGCTTGCCCGCATCAACAAGTCAATCAGGGATGGTGAGCTGCAAGAACATCCCGTGCTGCTCGAAGCGCTGCGCTACGCCAAAGAGAACGACAAGGCTGTGCATTTCATTGGCCTGTTATCCGACGGCGGGGTTCATTCCCACACCAGCCACCTGCGAGCCTTGTGCGATGCCACGCAAAAGCAGGGCTTAGACCGGGTTTACGCCCACGCCTTCATGGATGGCCGAGATACTGACCCAAAATCAGGCTATGATTATCTGCAAAAATTTATGCAATACACTGATAATCAACAAGTTAAGCTTGCATCCATCATTGGCAGGTACTATGCCATGGACCGTGACAAGCGGTGGGAGCGGGTTAAACTGGCTTATGACCTCTTGGTAAACGGGATTGGTGAAAAAACATCAGACCCGTTAGCTGTCGTCCGCAAGAGTTATGAAGCGGACATCACGGATGAGTTCCTAAAACCTATCGTTTGCGTGGATGAAAATAGCCAACCCATTGCGACCATCCAAGCGGACGATGTTGTGGTTTGTTTCAATTTCCGCACCGACCGCCCTCGTGAAATAACGACCGTACTCACGCAAAAGGACATGCCGGATTTCGGCATGCAAAAACGCAGCCTTTACTACGTGACCATGACCCGCTATGATGAGACGTACCAAAACGTGCATGTCATTTTTGAAAAAGACAATTTGAACAAAACGCTTGGCGAAGTACTTTCGGACGCTGGCCTTACGCAGGTGCGGATAGCTGAAACGGAAAAATATCCTCACGTTACGTTTTTCTTTTCTGGGGGTAGGGAGGAGCCATTTCCAGGTGAGCGGCGATTGATGGTAGCTTCGCCCAAAGTAGCCACCTACGACCTTCAACCAGAGATGAGCGCCGTCGAAATCACGGATACCATCATCGCTGATATTGAGAGCAACCAGCCCAATTTCATCTGCCTCAACTATGCGAACGCAGACATGGTCGGCCACACAGGTGTTTTCGAGGCTTGTGAAAAAGCGGTCGAGACCGTGGATGCTTGCCTTGGCCGTCTGCTTGCCTGCGGCAAACAGTATGGTTATGATGCTATCGTGATTGCCGACCACGGCAACTCAGATTATATGATAAACGAGGATGGTACACCGAACACGGCTCACACCATGAACCCAGTGCCTTGCGTATATGTGGGTGCTTCCGGCAGGAAGATTGCCAATGGAAAACTGGCAGATATAGCACCGACGATATTGGGATTGCTAGGCGTAGAATTACCCAAGGAAATGGACGGCATCAACTTGCTCTCCAAATGAAGATTCCAATGAATTTTAGCAGAAGACTTTCAGCTTGGATTGTATTGTTGCTTTTTGCTTCCTGCCAGCAAGTGCCAAAGACTCCCGCAGACAGCATGGGCATTGCAAAGCCATACTTTGATTTGAAGGGATATTTCGACAGTGAAGTAGCTCGGCTAAGAAAAAAAGGGAAGGCTAAGAAAATGGCAACTGTAGATGGCAAGCAGGAACAAAGGCTAATTGACAGTATTGACTTCGGGCGAGAACTGGCCGTGTTCGCCGATTCGGATATTAATCGCCCAGCTTGGACTGACGCTTACGAGGTTGATAGTAGTTTTAATGCGCAAAGAGAACTGATAGGATTGACCTATACATCCAATGACGACAACCTAAAAACACGGAGCATCACCGTGGATTTTGAAGGCGCTTCGGTATCAAAGATTTTGGTAAGAAATGAGGTCGCAAGTTCGATTACGGCTTCATGCCAGGTTTTGTCGTACCAGCCAGCGATAGGGTACAGCATCGAGAGCCATCAAAAAGTAGCCATGTCTGACGAGCATGTTTTTAAGATTGAGGTGCAGTTTGTAAAGTAATACGATAGGAAGATAGTG
>JALOMF010000082.1 GCA_025455635.1 Saprospiraceae bacterium
CTGGTATTCATCCCTTAAGTGAAACAACATAGGTATCTTCTATTTAAGCTTGTTATTGATTGGCTGCCAGGGTCAGTTATGGCTTGCTTTGAGCCTTTTTCCCGTTTGTTGGCGTATGGCTTTCCAATGTGACCAGAAAAAGGTGAAAATGTCGGGTAAAGCTGCTAATTAGCCGGTGGAACCCAAGGCCGGGTCGCTTTATACTGAGCGTTTGGTTTAGGAATGTAATGATGGGAAAATTGTTTAGGCAGGCAAAAAAAAACCCTGCCAATGCTTATTTGACAGGGACAAAACAAAAAACAAACACTATGAACAAACACTAATCTTTTGGCGAATATTTGAGGCTGAAAAGGTGAAAAAAGTCCCCCGATTTGGCCGGGGGCTACATAAAAAACAAAAACTATGAACAAACACTCACCCTATATTTTTCAAGGATTGAAAGCTAGTTTGGTAAACGGGACTTCCATTCCGTGGTTTCGTATTAGATTATTTTTTTTGAAATATTTTGACCTTGGGTTTGCACTTTAGCACCGCTGGCCATAATTTATCTTTTTTTAAATTTGTCAAGAAGCGTGCCAATTCAACCGTTTCGAGGCTTAAATGCTGTTTTTTGTAGCAATCAAATCGAGCACTTTTTCTCAACGGGAACAAATCACAAGGTTTTCTTTGAAAGGAAAATTGCCAAAAAAGCAAAAAAGTGACACGAAAAACACCCGATGCTTTATGGTTTGAACTAATACAGGGTGCTTAAAGCCTTGATTTTGCAGTAGGTTTTTGCAGATTTAGTACATTTGGCTGTGACAAAACCGTCTTGCCTTGGGCCAGCATATTCTGCATTTTTTATTGGGGTAAATGGCGCTGTTTGGACAACACGATGCAAAAACTATTGTCTTTGCTCACATGTTTCCAGAAAAATATCCAATTTTATTCCCTCACATTTTCAAAAGAAAATCGAACGTCATGAAAAAAATCATGCTATTCCTCGTGGCTGCGGCCCTTGTAGCTGGATTCGTACTCGCCCCGAAATTCACCGAAGGACGTGACACCATCACAGCACCGGGCCTGGACCTTGGGCAGGTTGCGCCAGATTTCAAGCTTAAAAACATTGACGACCGCCTCCTCTCCTTGGCCGACGTGAAGGATGCCAACGGCAACGCCCCCAAGGGCTATATCGTCACCTTCACCTGCAACACCTGCCCCTACGCCATCATGTACGAAGACCGTCTAATTGCCCTGCACAACAAATTTGCGCCAATGGGCTGGCCAGTCGTGGCCATACAGCCCAACGATACGGACAAAAAACCGGGCGACGGCTTCGATGAAATGAAAGTACGGGCAAAAGAAAAGAACTTCCCTTTTGTTTATTTGATTGACGAACAGCAGGAGGTTTACCCGAAGTACGGGGCCACAAAAACCCCGCATGTGTTCCTGCTCGACAGTGCCCGCAAGGTGCGCTACATCGGTGCCATCGACAACAATGCCCAGGATGCCGACGAGGCCACCCGCCATTATGTGGCCGAGGCCATCACTGCCATTGAGGCGGGCAAAGAGCCTGACCCCAGCGTGACCAAGGCGATTGGCTGCGGCATCAAGTCAAAATAAGCTGTCTTTCTGGGTAGGTTTTTGCAGCCAAACGCAGGGCTTGCAATTTCAATTGACACTATGTATTTCGACAGGGCAAAAAGAAGGATAGTGGCCAACACGGTCTTTCGTACCGTGAAAAACCTCCGTGAAACTGGGGCTGTCATGCTCGTGCGTGGGCCGGAGCTTCAAAAAGCCACTTCCCTGAGGCTGCGGCGAGCAGCCAGGGTGCCCCGGATGATGTTATGGGCGTTCATGATGGAGGGCATCGAGACCAAGAACATGATGCGTACCTTCATCAAGCAGGGCAAGGGACAGCTCTTGCTCTCCAAGCAGTCGGAGCCACCTACGGAAGAGGAAATCCGTGAAGCGATGGAGCAACTGAAGGACCTGCCCAAGTTTCTTCCGTTCTTTGTGTTCATCGCCGTGCCAGTGCCCGGTGTGACCGAGAGCTACGTACTGCTGGCGGTTTCGCTCGAAAAATGGCTGGGGCAAAAGTTCAGCTTGCTGCCATCCCATTTTCGGGCTGTTTTTCAAAAAAAACCTGTTGACGAAACGCCGCCCGCTGATGCCGCTGAAGAAAATACAGACGTAGCAGATTGACCTAACCGTTTTTTTTAGAATCAAAATAACAGTATCATGAAAAAACTCCTGATTGCGATTTTCACGACTGCCGCACTGGCTTTTTCAGCCTGCGGCAACGACCAACACGGCGAACATGGCAGCAGCGACGCTGCTGCTGGCGAGGCCAAGGCACATGGCGCTGGCAAGGAATACACTTCCGCTTATATTTGCCCCATGCACTGCCAAGGTAGCGGCAGCGACCAAGCCGGCACTTGCCCTGCCTGCGGAATGGACTACGTGGCACAGGCCGACCACGTAAAGGACGGCCACCAGCACTAGCCTGTTTTTTTGACAAACAACGGAGCGGAACCGGGCAGCTTAAAGCTGCCTGGTTCCGCTTTTTCATTATTTTCAATCAGGAAAAAGAAAAATGCGATTTACACTTCTCACCTGCCTGCTGCTGTTTTCAAGCCTAGGTTTCTCTCAATCAAAAGCACAGCGCAAGCTTGAGGACATCGAGCGCCAACGGTTCGCAGCCATGGTGGCCAAGGACACCGCTGCCCTCCAAACGATGTTGGCCGATGACCTAACCTATTTGCATTCAAATGGCCTACTGGAAGACAAGGCGCAGCACATCTCAAATATTGGCACTGGCAAGCTGGTCTATAGCAGCATGGAACCTACTGAGATGAAGGTGAGGGTACGTGGCCGGGCAGCCATCATCAATGGCATCGTACAAGTAGCGGGCACCCTGAACGGCAAGCCTTACAGCGTCCGGCTTCGCTACACGAATGTTTACACAAAAGCAAAAGGCAAGTGGCGGCTGGCGGCGTGGCAGTCGCTCCGCATGGATTCATAATGCCTTACTAAGACTTTTACCTACACAACGATTTCGTACTCGTCGCCCAGTTCGGGGATGTCAATCTTGCGAAAGCCCTGTGCCAGCAGGTGCGACCGCAGGCTTTCTTGGCGTTCAATCTCCCCATGAACGAGGAACATTTGCCTGACACTGTCCCGTTGGTTGCTCACAAAATCTGTGATTTCCCCCCTGTCGGCATGTGCCGAAAACGAGTCCATGATTTCGACGTCACAGCGTACCATTTTCTCTTCGCCAAAGAGCCGCAGATGGTTCGTGCCAGCCCTGAGCCGCCCAGCTGGCGTTTCGGGGGAGGCATAGCCAACGATGAGCACCGTGTTGCGGCGGTTCTCGATATTGTTGAACAAATGGTGCTTCACCCTGCCAGCATTCGCCATGCCCGAAGCGCTGATGATGATGCAAGGCTCATCCGAGGCATTCAGTTTTTTTGAGCCTTCCACTTCTTTGATGTACTTCAGTCGGGCAAAGCCAAAGGGATTGGGGTCTTTCAAGATGTAGGAGCTGAGTTCGGCGTCGTAGCACTCAGGGTGCGAGCCATAGAGCAGGGTGGCGTTCACGGCCAGTGGGCTGTCCACGTACACGGGGATGGGCGGGAGTTGCCCGGCGTTTTCCAGTTGGTCTAAAATATAGACAATCTCCTGGGTGCGGCCCACCCCGAAGGCCGGAATGATGAGCTTGCCCCGTTTTTCAAGGCATGTGTGGGTGATTATGCGCAGCAGTTTGCTGATTTCCTGCGGTGCGGCATCGTGGAACTTATCCCCGTAGGTACTCTCGCAGATGAGGTAATCCACCTCGCCCATCGGCTGTGGGTCGCGCAGAATGGGGCGGTTGGGGCGGCCAATGTCGCCGGTGAAGCCCAACCTGACGGTTTTCCCACTGCTTTCAACCGTGAGCCTGACACTTGCGCTGCCCAAGATGTGGCCAGCATCACGGAACTCAAGCTCCACGCCGGGCCGTAAAGAGACCTTTCGGTCATAGCCGTGGCTCGAAAAACGGCGCATGGTCTCTGCCACGTCTTCCTCCGTGTAGAGCGGCAGCCGTTCTTCCCGGTCGTGCTTCCTGCGTTTGTTGTGAAACTCAGCGTCCCGTTCCTGAATCAGCGCACTATCAAGCAGCATGATGGAACAAAGGCTGCGGGTGGCGTGGGTGCTGAAGATGTTGCCCCGAAATCCATCTTTAACCAGCTTAGGCAAGCGCCCGCAGTGGTCAATATGGGCGTGCGAAAGCACGACGCAGTCTATGCCTTGAGGCTCAAACAGCCAGTTTTCATTGAAGTCCTCCATGCTGTGGCTGTTGCCTTGGTACAGGCCGCAATCCAATAAAATGGTGTAACCATCATCGAGGGTGAGCAGGTGGGCGCTGCCGGTCACCTCCCGTGCCGCTCCGCAAATTTTTAGTTTCATCTCAAAGTTGTTTTTCATGCTTGGAGCCAAACAAATCTCCAAGCACTCCATTGAATGGCGGAAAGGTACGAAATGCGTTTTGATAAAAAAGCCGATGCGGTGGGTCGGTCAAAACTGACGCAGCACCTCCTCCATTTTTTCCTTCGGAAAAAGCTGGGTGGCCGTTGTGTCAAGGTGGTAGAAAGCCACGGTGGCCGCTGGGCCGAACTTCACCTTATTTAATAAGGTAGCAGCAAGCTTCAGTTCTTCGGGCGAGGTAGCCTCCAAGCGCAGTAGGTCGCCAGCATAAAGGTAGTGGGCACTGACGTAGGTACTTTTTACGACCTCGTAGCGATTTTGGGCTGTTTTTTTGAAACGGGCGGGGTCGCTCAAGTCAGGCTCGCCCAGGTTGTTGAGCAGCTTTATCATTTGGCCATCGCGGAATAGCACCCCCCAACGGAACGCTGGAAGCGCCAGGTCCAGCGGCAAGGGGTAGTCTGCCTTAGCGTTGGGCGGCAGGTACGACTCCAAGGTTTTCAGGTCGAGGATGGCGTTCTCGGTGCCCCAGTCTTCGACGTCGCCCGTGTTGTAGCACATCAACATGCCACGGTCAACGGGTGGGACGCCTGTTTTTTCGGGGTATTTATACTGGTGGAGGCGAATGGTGGCGCTAAGAATCGGCTTGCGGCTCCCCACGGTGGACGGTGGATGTTGAGCCATTTCTTGAAGTTGCTTGAATTGGGTGAGCAAGGCAAAATATTTGGCTTGCGTCTGCGGGGTCCAATCGCAGTCGAGCTGTATTTCTTGCGGTGGCGATGGCGATAAGGCCATTATTTTTTGGAAAATCCGGCTAGCCAAGGAGTCCACTTCCAGCATGGGAAGCTGGAGCAGGGTACGGTTGGTGATGAAAACACAAGGTACGATGTCGAGGCCACCGAGCTGGGCCGTATCCCGCACCAACGGAGCCAGGGGCACGGGTTGGTTGGAGGCTGCATCCCAGTCCACGTCGAAGAACTTGACGTAGAGTTTTTTTAGCTTCAAAGCATTGAGGTAGTCGCGCTCGGCCTTGGTGAGCCTAAGCTCGGTTTGCCAGTGATAAAAGGCGGGTGCAATGGTGTTGGGCTGTTCAGGGACGCCGCAGCTACATATTGCGAAGCAGAAAAAACAGCGGAAAAACGGCTTTAGGCTTGTTGAAAAATTTGTTTTATACATATTCCGACTTAGCTGAAAGGACAAAGTTCTGAAAATGAGTTAAATGCGTATTTTGAGTAAACGCTTTTGGCCAGCTCAGAAAAAATGATTTTTATCAGCCAAATATTATTTGGGCAATCAAAATCCATTTCTTATCTTTGGCAGCTTTTTGAAAAAAAAGTACCGATTGTGACTTAAAGCCGTGCCGCAAGGGTGCCTGTAGCCCCCGAAAAGATTTTTCAAAAAAATCTTTTCCATTAGGCTTCTTGCAAGCGCAATTTTTTCACTACTTTTAACCATCAATAAACTCCCCTCCACGTGCTCCTTGGCCAAGTAATTTCAATTTTTTATACAAGACATTAAATTAAACACACAGCGAAATGATGTTAGTTGCAGAAAAACCCAGTGTAAGTGATGTAGTCAATGAAGCCCTTCAGAAATACTTCGGCTTCGAAAACTTCAAAGGAAACCAAAAAGCAATCGTTCAAAGCGTACTCGACGGCAAAGACACCTTCGTCATCATGCCCACGGGCGGTGGCAAGTCGCTTTGCTACCAGCTGCCTGCGCTGATGATGCCAGGCACGGCCCTCATCATCTCCCCGCTCATCGCCCTGATGAAGAACCAGGTGGACAGCATCAGGGGCTACAGCGACGAAGATGAGGTGGCCCACTTCCTCAACTCCTCCCTCACGAGGGTGCAAATGAAGGAGGTGAAACAGGACATCATGGACGGCAAGACCAAAATGCTGTACGTGGCGCCCGAAACGCTTACCAAAGAGGAAAATATCGAGTTTTTCCAGAACGTCAACATCAGCTTCGTGGCTGTGGACGAGGCGCACTGTATCTCCGAATGGGGCCACGACTTCCGCCCGGAGTACCGCCGCATACGGGCCATGATTGACGCCATCAACAAGGAAATCCCCATCATCGCACTCACCGCCACCGCCACGCCAAAGGTGCAGTCCGACATTTTGAAGAACCTCAACATGCGGGAGACGAACACCTTCATGTCCTCATTCAACCGGGAAAACCTGTTTTACGAAGTGCGGCCAAAAGGCAAGAAAGAGGCGACGATGAAGCAGATGGTGCAAATCATCAAGACCATGCCGGGCCAGTCGGGCATCATCTACGTGCAGGCCCGCAAGAGCACGGAGGAAATCGCCCAAGTGCTGAACGTGAACGGCATCAAGGCAGCGCCCTACCATGCCGGCCTTGACGCCAAGACCCGTTCTGGCACACAGGATGCCTTTTTGATGGAGGACATTGACGTCATCGTGGCCACTATCGCATTCGGCATGGGCATAGACAAGCCGGACGTGCGCTTCGTGATGCACTACAACATGCCCAAGAGCATCGAAAACTACTACCAAGAAACTGGCCGGGGCGGGCGGGATGGCCTCGAAGGCCGCTGCATCTCGTTCTTCAGCTACAAGGACATGGCCAAGCTGGAAAAATTCCTGCGGGACAAGCCTGTGGCCGAGCGGGAAATGAGCGCCCAGCTCATGCAAGAAGTAATGGCCTACGTGGAAACGACGGGCTGCCGCAGGCGCTTCCTGCTGTTCTATTTCGGCGAAGAGTTCGAGGAATCAAGCTGCGGAGGCATGTGCGACAACTGCCGCTACCCGAAAGAAAAAGTAGAGGTTCAGTTGGAAATGCAGCAGGCGCTCCAGTCCATCAAAGCGCTGGAAGAAAACTATAAAATCAAGACCATCATTGACTTCGTAATGGGCAACGAAACGAAGGAGATGAAGGACTACAAGTTCAACAAAAAGCCACTGTTCGGTGTGGGCAAGGAGCGGGACGAACTGTTCTGGAACTCCGTGTTCCGCCATGCGCTCATCAACGAGTTCATCCGCAAGGACATCGAAACCTACGGTGTGCTCAAGCTCACCGATTTCGGGCACGAGTTCATCGAAGACCCCTTCGAGGTGAAAATCCCGCTCAACCACGACTACGAGAACAACGACGTGGACCTCGACGACGAGATGGGCAAGGCCGCTGCCCTCGACGAGACTTTGGTGAAAATGCTCAAGGAACTGCGCCGGGAAGTGGCCAAAAAGAAGGAAGTGCCGCCCTTCGTCATCTTCCAAGACCCCTCGCTGGAGGACATGGCCACGCAGTACCCCATCACGATGGAGGACATGACCAAGATTCAGGGCGTGAGCATCGGCAAGGCACAGCGCTATGCCAAGCCCTTCTTGGACCTCATCGCTAAGTATGTGGAAGACAACGAAATCGAGCGCCCATCGGATACGGTCATCAAGCAGGTGGCCAACAAGTCGAAAGTGAAGGTGGCCATTATCCAAGCCATTGACCGCAAGATGCCGCTGCCAGACATCGCCCGCCAGAACGACTTGAAAATGGACGAACTGATGGAGGAAATGGACGCCATCGTTTGCTCCGGCACCAAGCTCAATATTGACTACTACCTAGAGGACGAAATGGACGAAACGGTCGTGGAAGAAATCTACGAATACTTCCTGACCGCCAAGACCGACGACCCGAAAACAGCGTATTTCGACCTGAAGGACGACGATTTCACCTTCGACGAGATACAGTTGGTGCGGTTGAAGTTTTTGTCGGAATTGGCTAACTAAGGAAGTGGTTCGTGGTTCGTGACTGGTGATTCGTGATTTGTGATTGGACGCCCAGCCCGAATCACGAATCACGAATCACGAACCACATGAAAATCCTCATCATCAACGGCCCAAACCTCAACCTGCTAGGTACCCGGGAGCCACACATCTACGGCAAACGCTCGTTCGAGGAGTATTTTGAAACGATGCAGCAAGAGTTTCCCGGCGTAGTGCTGCACTATTTCCAGAGCAACCACGAGGGCGAACTCTTGGACAAGCTGCATGAAGCGGGCTTTTCCTACCAAGGCATTATCTTCAACCCAGGTGCTTACACGCACACATCCATTGCACTGGCCGACGCCATCGCCGCCATTGAGACGCCCGTGGTGGAGGTGCATATTTCCAATACTTTTTCGAGGGAAGAGTTCCGCCACAAGTCCATGACGGCCCCGAACTGCGTGGGCTGCATCATCGGGCTGGGGCTGAAAGGGTACGACTTGGCGGTAGAGTATTTTATGTCGTAGGTTTTTGATAGGAATGCTTAAATTGCATTAAAAAATCGAAGAAATGACAGCAAACGTTGAAATGGGAGTCATGGAAATCGAAGCCCAGCAGACGGCGACGAGGGTGAACATTCCGAAAATGTCAGCCGAGGAATTTTACAATTTCTGCGTTGCCAACCCCGATTTGCGGGTGGAGCGGGAGAAAGATGGGAAAATCACGATTATGTCACCAGTAAACTTAAAATCAAGCTTTCACGAAGCCGAGTTAATCGCCGAACTGCGAAACTGGAACAGAAAACACCGACTAGGCAAGTGCTTTAGCCCATCCGCAGGCTTCACGCTGCCCGACACTTCCGTTAAAGCTGCCGACGTGGCTTGGCTCTCCAAGAAAACATGGGACAGCCTCCCAGAATCCGAACGCAACCGCTTCGGCCATGCAGTACCAGACTTCATTGCAGAGGTGCGCAGTTATTCCGATTCATTGAAAAAGTTGAAAACAAAGGTTACGGAAAGCTGGCTAGCCAATGGCGTGAAACTAGCTTGGCTGATAGACCCACTCAAGCACAAATCCTATGTTTTTCGGCAAAATGGGACGGAAGAAGTGGTGGAAGGTTTCGACAAAAAACTCTCTGGCGAAGACGTGTTGCCGGGCTTTGAATTCGACCTCTCCTTGCTGCTCGAAGACTGACACTTTCCGCTATTTGTCCCACCTTTGCTTCGCAAAAAAGCGAATACCATTATGATTGTACTCACCGGCGCCGCAGGCTTTATCGGCTCCTGCCTCCTCAGAAAGCTCAACGATGAAGGCCAGACCGACATCCTGCTCGTGGACGACTTCTCCCGTCCTGACAAAAACCGCAACCTCGAAGGAAAGCAGTTTCACGCCAAAATGGAGCGCAAAGACTTTCTAGCTTGGTTTCAAGGCAATGCCAGCGAGGTCGGCTTCGTCTTCCACCTCGGTGCCCGCACCGACACGACGGAGCAGAACGTGCTCATTTTCAACGAATTAAACCTCAATTACTCTGAATCCATTTGGCAAATTTGCGAAGCGAATAACATACCGCTCGTGTACGCCAGCAGCGCCGCCACCTACGGCCTCGGCGAGCACGGCTACGACGATAGCCATGACATCGTACCCAAATTGAAACCACTCAACCCCTACGGCGTCAGCAAAAACGATTTTGATGCTTGGGTGCTAAAAAAGGTCGGATTAACGACGCCCCCCAATCCGCATTCCGCAATCCCGAGGCGTCGGGACAAGTTCCGAAATCCGCAATCGAAATGGTTTGGCCTCAAATTCTTCAACGTCTATGGCCCCAACGAGTACCACAAGGGCCGCATGGCCAGCGTCATTTTCCAGACCGTGCAACAAATCAGGGAAACGGGTGGCATGAAGCTCTTCCGCTCGCACCGCCCCGACTATCCCGATGGTGGGCAGCTCCGGGATTTCATCTATGTGAAAGATGTGGTAGATGTTTGCTTTTTTTTTTACCAAAGCCAAACTGTGCCAAGCGGGCTGTACAATGTGGGCACGGGAAAGGCCCGCTCCTTTTGGGACCTCGCCACCAACACCTTCCGGGCACTTGGCCTCGAACCCAATATCAGCTTCGTGGATACGCCCGCCGATATCAGAGGCACTTACCAGTATTTTACCGAAGCCAACATGGCGAAACTGAAGGCAGCTGGCTTCACCAAACCATTCATGACGCTGGAGGAAGGCGTGGAAGACTATGTCCGGCAATACCTAGCAGCGGGCAAAATTTGGTAGCAAGGCACCTAACTGCCTGAAAATGCTACACTTCTTTGTGAAAAATTTGCCAAAATCGGGTTTTGTGGTACATTCGCCCCCTGTTTCATAAGGCTTGTTTTTTGAAGCAAAACGCTGGTTTTTGGCCATGAGGGCAGCCTTGCTTATATCCGTTCAAAATTTTTCATCAAAACCAACAAGATTATGGGTCAAAGTCTAACATTGATCATTCCTGTGCTGGGTGCACTTGGTTTGGTTTACACTTTTTGGAAATCCGCATGGGTGGCCAAGCAAGACGCTGGCACCGACCAGATGAAGGGCATCGCCAGGGCCATTGAAGAAGGCGCTATGGCCTTCCTCCGTGCCGAGTACAAAGTGCTTATCATCTTCGTAATCGCCGTGGCCATCCTCCTCGGCATCAGTGGTAACACCGAAGGCTCTTCGCCGCTTGTGGGCTTGTCCTTCATCATTGGCGCATTCTGCTCGGCACTGGCCGGCTACATTGGCATGAAGGTGGCCACCAAGGCCAACGTGCGCACCACCGCAGCCGCCCGTGGCAGCCTCGGAAAGGCCCTCGAAGTGGCCTTCGCAGGCGGCTCCGTGATGGGCATGGGCGTGGTTGGCCTAGGCGTTTTGGGCTTAGGTGTATTGTTCCTCGCCTACTCCAACATGGGCTGGGACATTAACAAAGTAATCACTGTCATCACGGGCTTCTCCTTCGGTGCATCTTCCATCGCCCTCTTCGCTAGGGTAGGTGGCGGTATCTACACCAAAGCTGCCGACGTGGGCGC
>JALOMF010000577.1 GCA_025455635.1 Saprospiraceae bacterium
GGTCTCGAACCGGGTTGCATGACCGCAGGCGTGCATGAAAAGCGCCTTCCACACCTCCGGGGTGTGCGTTCGCCCGCTGGGCTTGGCGCGGCTGATTTCTGTGAGCATTGCCCACATCTTATCGCTCTGTTCCTGCGTCCGTCGTTGCGGCTCAATCCTGACCACATACCCAAGCGGAGCGGCTCGCACGGCTGCAAGCGCTCTCGCCCGGATAGTTTCGTCTCGGAGGGTGTAGAGGTGGGGCATTGCGCTCAAAATGGCAAATTGTCATCCGGATCGGCGCTCAGGGCCGCATGTCGTTGCTCGCGCTGGCTGGGCTGGCGCTGGGCTTGTTCAACGACTTGGCGCTTGGGCTTCACCCTCACGGACAAGAACCGATTTCCGTTGCCGGATGTCTTCTCCCAGATGTCGAGGAAGCACGGCGTGCCATCGGGTAGCAGAATGCTACCCGACCAATCGGCGCTGTTCTCCCGCTCGCCGGGCCATGCGGAGCCGGTTCCGGGCTTTGGTTCATATGCCATTAGCTTGCCTCCAGTTCGGCCTTGCGCCCGTCCTTTAGGGCAATGATTGCGTCCTTGTCCGTCTCGGACAGGCTGGCGATGGTGCCGGCGTGGTTCTTCCACGCACCGGCGAGGGCCGCGACACTGCCGGCGCTTTCGATGTCGGATGCGGCCTGACAGAACGCCCGCCGGTATTCCACTTCATCAGCCCACGGGTCTTGCCAACTGCCACGCTGCCTATTTCTATGCCTAGGGCAAGCGGGTCTTTTTTGTATTCAAAAGCGCTCAAGAAGCCAGCTGAAATTCTAGCCCTTGGATAATCTTGGCTAAAAAAACCCTCGCCGTTCAGCCTGCCGTCTTGTCGCATGGCTGTTTCCAATTCATTGCCAATCCCCATGACATTAAAACCCGGGCGAAATCCAAAAAAGAAACGCTGGTTTTTGGCAGCGTTCGGTTCGATGGTGTCTTGGGCATTGGCCAAATGGACAATGGCAAGCAAGAGCGAAAAGAGGAAATAATTTTTCATGTAGAAAGCGATATTGAAATAGGAAATTCGGGGTTGGTCAACTTGGTTTGGCTTCCCCTTTTTTCCCCGCAAACAACTCAAACTTCTGCAATCGGCACTCCAGTGACCCGTTGAACAGCTTGATTTTCCGGGTAGGCCGCAGCCCGACATGCTTCAATGCCTCGGCATTTGCGCTGATAATCCAAGCCGTATGGCCTGGAAATTGGTGCTTGAGCTGGTTGCCGATTTCCTTATAAAACGCCACGATGTCGTCCTCCTGCAAGCGCTCGCCGTAGGGCGGGTTGAAGAGCAGCGTGCCCGTTTCTTCCAGCGCTTTTGCTTCGAAAAAATCATCGGTTCGGAAGTCAATCATGCGCTCCACCCCGGCTCTGCGGGCGTTTTGCTCCGCAATATTAACTGCCGTGGGGTCAAGGTCGCTGCACAGGATTCGCCCAGTGAATTTGCGCTCTGCCTGCACGGCTTCTGCCTTGATTTTTGACCAAAGTTCCCCGTCGAAATTGGGCCACCGCTCGAAGCCGAAGCTGCGCCGTTTGCCCGGGGCGATGTTCGCAGCCAGCATGGCCGCTTCGATGCTGAAAGTGCCGGAGCCGCACATCGGGTCAAGTAGGGTAGTGTCGCCCTGCCAGCCAGCCAGCATCACGATGCCAGCGGCCAGCACCTCGTTTATGGGCGCTTCGGTGCGGTTGAGGCGGTAGGCTCGGCGGTCGAGGGTGTTGCCACTGCTGTCGAGGGAGAGCGTCACGAGCTTGTCGTGGATGTGGACGTTGAGGCGGAGGTCGGGGTTTTCGGTGTCAATGGACGGGCGGATACCGAACCTGCCCCGAAACTGGTCAACGATGGCATCTTTCGTTTTCAGCGCCGTGAACTTCGAGTGGTGGAAAATCTCGCTGTTCGTCGTGGCATCAATGGCCAAGGTCTGGTTCGGCGACATCAACTGCGACCAATCGGTCTGCTGCACTCGCTTGTAGAGCTGGTTTTCGTGGTGGGCGTAAAACGAAGTGAAAGGAACCAGCACCTTGAGCGCCGTGCGCAACAGCAAGTTGCTTTTGTACAAAACAGCCATGTCGCCCCGGTACTTGACGGCACGGGTGAGCAGCTCGATGTCGGTAGCTCCGATGGACTTCAGTTCGGCAGCCAGCAGTTCTTCTAGGCCAAACTGCGTCTTGGCCACCATTTCAAAAAAATCAGTTTGTACGTTCATTTGGCAAAGGTAACATGGGCGGCCAGTCTCTAGTGCCTTCCTGAAAACAGTGTGCGGGAAAAAAATTGGTTTGCTACATTTGCGAAGCTAACCGCTAGCGGTTTTTCCATTTTTAAACAGCTGTCGGGAAATGAATTTCCCGACTACATAACAGCTACCATGTCAAACAACAACCAACGCCGTAGTTTTCTAAAAAATGCCGCCGCACTGGCCACGCTGGTCGGTTTGCCCAGCACCCGCAGCTATGCCAAAGCCGATGCGCATGAATTGGCTGAGGCTGCTTCGCAAACAATGACAACTTTCGGCAAGCCTGTTTTTGGGTTAAAAGTCGCTCCGATAAAACAAGTTAGGGTCGCCGTCATCGGCTTGGGGAACCGGGGCGAGGAGCACGTCCGCCTGCTCAACGCCGTTGGCACCGACAAGTGCAAGCTGACCGCCATCTGCGACATCCGGGACGAAATCGTTCAGAAAAACATGCAAATGCTCAAGGAAAATGGCGGCCAAAAACCAGCCACTTACGCTGGCAAGGCGGATGCTTGGAAGGAGCTTTGCAAGCGTGACGATGTTGACCTCATCACCATCGCCACGCCTTGGGAAGACCACGTACCGATGGCCGTTTACGCCATGCAGCAGGGCAAGCATGTCGCCATTGAAGTGCCCTGTGCGCTCACCATCGAGGAGTGCTGGCAGCTCGTGAACACCGCCGAAGAGACCCAGCGCAACTGCATGATTCTCGAAAACGTCTGCTACGGCGACGAGGAGCTTTGGCTGCTCAACATGGCACAAA
>JALOMF010000578.1 GCA_025455635.1 Saprospiraceae bacterium
CCCAAAACGACACCAACTTGAAGCATTTCATCCAGTCTGCCCTGCCACTGCTGCTGCTTTGCGCCAGCACCGCCGCATTTTCACAAAAGAAAAACGCCGCCTTCGAATACCATATCCACCGGGCCACGGGGGCCATCAACTTGGATGGAAATGCGGATGACCCCGCTTGGCAACAGGCCGAGCTTGCCACCGATTTTTACCAAATCCTGCCAATGGACACTGGGCGGGCCATCGTGCGCACAGAGGTACGGATGCTCTACGACGACGAAAACCTGTACTTGCTGAACGTCAACTACGACCTCTTGGAAGGGCCTTGGATGGTGGAATCGCTGCGGCGGGACTTCAATTTTGGCAAAAACGACAATTTCATCTTCGCCCTCGACCCCTTCGACGACCAGACCAACGGCTTCACTTTTGGGGCAAATGCGCAGGGTGCACCTTGGGAGGGCCTTATTTTTGAAGGCACAAAAGTGGACCTCAGCTGGGAAAACAAGTGGCAGTCCGCCGTGATGGCCGACGATGGAAAATGGGTCTTCGAAATGGCCATTCCCTTCAAGTCGCTGCGCTACAAGCAGGGCATTGACCGCTGGGGCGTGAACTTCAGCCGGAATGACCTGAAGTCCACGGAAAAATCATCATGGGCGCCCGTGCCGAGGCAGTTTGCGAGCATCACCTTGGCCTATACGGGCGTGCTGGTCTGGGACGAAGCACCGCCGCCCACCGGGCCTAATATTTCCGTCATCCCTTATGCGCTCGGCGGCACGACCACAGATTTTGCGAAGCAAAAAGACGCCAGCTACCGCAAGGAAATCGGCATGGACGCCAAGGTATCGCTCACCTCCTCCCTCAACCTCGACCTGACGGTGAACCCCGATTTCTCGCAGGTGGAGGTGGACGTGCAGCAGACCAACCTCGACCGATTCGAGCTGTTTTTCCCGGAGCGGCGGCAGTTTTTTTTGGAAAACGCCGATATTTTTGGCAGCTTCGGCTATTCGGCCATCCGACCGTTTTTTTCTAGGCGGATTGGGCTGGCAGCGCCCATCAAGTACGGGGCGAGGCTGAGCGGCAAGCCCAATAAAAACTGGCGGCTGGGTGCCATGACCATGCAGGCCGACAATTTCACGGACGCCGACGGCCTGTCCACCCCGGAGCAGAATTTCAGCGTACTTTCCGTGCAGCGGAGGGTGGCGGCGAGGTCGTTCGTGTCAGGGATTTTCGTGAACAAACACACCTTCGACTTCGACTCGGTGGCGGACACGGAGGCCATCCGAAAGTACAACCGCAACCTCGGCTTTGAGTACAACTTGGCTTCGCAAAACAACCTTTGGACAGGCAAGGCGCTGTACCTCAAGTCGTTCAGCCCCGGCCTTGCTGGCGGCAAAGACGCCATCCTGGCGGGCAACCTCGCCTACTCGGCCCGGCAATGGAACTTCAACCTACAGTTCGAGAATGTGGGGCAAAACTTCCGGGCAGAGACGGGCTTCGTGCCGCGCACGGGCATTGGGAGGTTTCAGCCCACCTCGGGCTTCAACCGGCTGCTGACGACGGGCGAGCGGCTGTTTTTCCCAAAGTCAAAATGGCTGCTCAGTCACGGCCCCAGGGTGAAAGTGGAATATTATTTTGATGAAAAAATGCGGCAGACGGAAAACGAGCCGGTACTGTTCTACAAGCTGATACTGCTCAACCGCACAGAAATGACGTTCTGGACAGCGCACAACTTCCAGCGGCTGGCCAGCCCCTTCAACCCCGTCAACCCTGCCCGAAACAGCACCCCCGACACGCTGGCCACGGGTCAGGAGCACGATTGGAACAGCTTCGGCACCGACATCCTCTCGAAGCCACAGAGCCGTTTTACTTGGTCGTTCAGCGGGCGGTACGGTGGCTACTATGCCGATGGTACCCGCCTGCGCCTCGGCGGGGAGTTGGGCTACCGCTTTCAGCCCTACGTGGCCGTGAACTTGACGGCGCAACTCAACCGCATCGAGTTCGGGACTGACGGGCGTTTGCCGGGGCAGTTGAAGAACAGCAGCCATGACATCTGGCTGGTCGGCCCCCGCATTGACGTGACGCTGACGAACAAGCTGTATTTCACCAATTTCTTGCAATACAACAACCAAACGGACAACGTGAACCTGAACCTGCGCCTGCAATGGCGCTACAGCCCGGCATCGGACCTGTTCATCGTTTTCACGGACAATTATTATTCGGATTTCAGCGCCGTGCGGAACAGGGCGCTGGTGGTGAAGCTGACTTATTGGTGGAATGTGTGAGGGGGGGCAGAACTTATTGCCTACGCCTTGGCGTATATTTGGGTTGCTCAGGCTGGTATGCTTTCAATTGTTCATCGCAGGTGAAAATCTCCACTTCCCAGCCTTTTTGAGAGTAATCATCAGCAATGAAGGCGATAGTTCTGTCAGCAATAGAAAGTTCGGCAGCAGCATGAGCAGCCCAATCTTCAAGCCATGCGAGGTTGGTGGGATTCCAGATGTCCAGATTGTCAGAAAAAACAATCCAAGGGCTTTCTCCAGCGATGGCTTGTTTGATTAAACCGACCAATTGAGTGGCTAAATCGTACCTATTTCCGCCGCATTGGGAAATATGATTCCCAGTTTCAATGGCACAAGCAACAGGCAGCACGAATTGCCAGCCTGCTTGTTGTTTTTCTTGAATTATCGCTATCGCCGATTCGTGCGTCAATTGGATTTCACCATCGCAGGTTTCTTTTCCCGGAATATTCAGGTAAACGCAAAGCACGGAAGTGTCGAGGATGAGGAGCTTCGGCTTCATTCGGCAGGGGTTTCGACTTTATTGATAAGTCCTTCGGAAATAACTTTGCCCAATGAGCCATGCGCCAGGTATTTGGGCAATTTGTCAAATTCTTCCAGCAAGCCGATGACACTGTAACCTGTTTCTTCTTCCCGATAACATACCGATATAAATGGCAATAAATCTTTTTCCAAAGCATCCATCAGCGCCGGGTTGTGGGTGGTAATTAAAATATCCACGCCTTG
>JALOMF010000083.1 GCA_025455635.1 Saprospiraceae bacterium
ACCATCCTTTTCTGGGACGAGCCGGAGGCGAACCTGAACCCGAAATACATCCTCGTAGTCTCCAAGTTCTTGCAAACACTGGCGAAGGCGGGCTGCCAGATTTTCGTTGCAACGCACGACTACCTGCTGCCCTATGATTTGTCGCTTTCCAAGGAATACCAAGACGTAGAAGGTGGCGCACCGGATATGAAATTCTTTTCCCTGTACAAGGGCGAAAACGGCACAGCGGTCGAAGAAGGCGCTACCATGCCCGACCTCAACCATGACCCCATCCACGAAGGGCTTTCGCAGCACAATAACCGGGAGGATGTGCTTTTCAGAAAATCCCTCAATCCGCAGGCATGAAGTTTCCTCCAGAGAACGGGCTTGTTTTTGAGTTCAATGACGACCATTGGGCTGGGCTTTTGCATTTTGACTTGACGAATGATTACAAGCATGCAAAGGATGCGCTGCCCGGCACGAAAGGTGTTGATTTTACAGGTGTTCTTGGCAACCAAACATTGGTGTTCATCGAGGCAAAGAACTTTCGAGGGCACAGAATCGAAAGCAAGCCAAGACTAGAAAATGGCGAAGACCCGATTTGGTTGGAAGCTGCACAAAAGATGAGGGATTCGATATCGGTCGTGGTAGGTAGTGCTCGAAACTCGACCCATTTGAAGGTGGTATGGCAACGCTATTTAGAATACTTCGGCAAGGAGAATAAGTATATTCACTTCGTATTGTGGCTAGAGCAAGACATGCCACCAAATAATGCATCGGCAAAGCGCAAGTGGGAGAAAAACGAAATAGAAAATCGCCGGAGCTTAAAAAGATGCCTACGCTGGCTCACCAACAAAGTGGACATAGCCAGCATCCAAAACAACCCTTTCCCAGATTCCCTCGCAGTTTCTTATCAATAAGCCCTACAATTCATCCCGCCCTTTCCACACTTCATCAGAAACCCGTCGTTGCTTACGGCGGCCCACCGCATTTTTGCCCCATCAAAATTTTCACCAAAAATAAGCGTCATGAAAATCACCCGACTGTTTACAATCACATTTGCGATGCTGCTGCTTGCAGCGCTGGGCCATGCCCAAAATCCCACCCAAACCATCCGGGGCAGCGTCCTCGACCAGCAATCGGAGGCCCCGCTCATTGGCGTCACGGTGGAGCTGCTCGATGTGGCCGAAGCCACGGGCACTGTGACAGAGCCAGATGGCTCATTTGCCGTTGAAAACGTGCCAGTGGGCAGGCAGACCCTGCGCTTCAGCTACATCGGCTACGAGGGCGTCACCATCCCCAACGTCGTGGTAACGGCGGGCAAGGAGGTGTTCTTGGAGGTAAAAATGGCCGAGTCGCTCACCCAACTCAACGAGGTGGTGGTGACGGCCCAAGTGGACAAGGACAAGGCGGGCAACGAGCTGGCCACCATCAGCGCCCGGCAGTTCTCGCTGGAAGAAGTGACCCGCTACTCCGGCGCCCGCAACGACGCAGCCCGCATGGCCGCCAACTTCGCCGGGGTGAACATCGCCGACGACAGCCGAAACGACATAGTCATCCGGGGCAACTCCCCCACGGGCCTGCTCTGGCGCATGGAGGGCGTGGCCATCCCCAACCCCAACCACTACTCCACCCTCGGCACCACGGGCGGCCCCGTGAGCGCCCTGAACACCAACTTGCTGAAAAACAGCGACTTCCTCACCTCGGCCTTCCCTGCTGAGTACGGCAATGCGCTTTCGGGCGTGTTCGACATTCAATTGCGGAGCGGAAACAAGGAAAAACACGAGTACACGGCGCAGTTGGCGGCGTTCAGCGGCTTGGAGGTCATGGCCGAAGGGCCTATCAACAAGGAAAAAAACAGCTCGTACCTCGTGAGCTACCGCCACTCGTTCGTGGAACTGGCCGTGGAGGCAGGGCTGAACTTCGGCACCACGGCCACGCCCCGGTACAAGGACTTGTCGTTCAAGGTGGACCTGCCGAAGACCAAATTGGGCAATATCAGCATCTTCGGTATCGGCGGCCTGAGCAATATTGACTTCATCGGAAAGGACTTGGCAGCCGAGGATTTTTACGGCGAAGCCGACCAAAACAGCTACGTGACCTCGCAGGTGGGCATCTTCGGTGCCACGCACCGCCTGCTGCTCGACGGGGACACCTACCTGCGCACGACCATCGCCGTGAGCAACTCCGCCAATACCTACAAGGAGGAGCAAGTGCTGGCCGACGCCAGCATCCGCCAGCACTTGGAGGTGGACGATGCCGTGAACCGCTACACCATTTCCAGCCTTTTGAACAAAAAATACAGCGCCCGCCACACGCTGCGCATGGGCGTTATCGGTGAAATCTTCAACGTGAAAAACAGCGTGGTTGACCGGGAGGCCCGCCCCGATTGGGTGACGCTGCGTGACTTCAACGGCAACGTGGGCCTGCTGCAAGCTTATGCACAGTCGCAGTACCGCCTCAGCCAGCGTTTCACGATGAACACGGGCCTGCATGGGCAGTTTTTTGAGTTCAACAACTCGTGGGCCGTGGAGCCTCGCCTCGCCCTCAATTTCCACCTGACCGAGAACCAGCGCATCAACCTCGGCTACGGCCTGCACAGCCAGATGCAGCCCCTGCCGATGTACTTCCTGCAAGTGCCGATGGCCGATGGCAGTTACCTCCGCACCAACGAAGACCTGGAGTTCAGCCGCAGCCACCAACTGGTGCTGGGCTACGACGTGAAGGTGGGCGGCGACTGGCGCATCAAGGCCGAGACCTATTACCAGGCCCTTGGCAACGTGCCCGTGGAGAGTGTGCCCGGCAGCTTTTCGATGCTGAACGTGGGGGCGGATTTTGCCTTCCCGGAGGAGCATTTTTTGGTGAACGATGGCACGGGCAAGAACTACGGCGCAGAGCTGACCGTGGAGAAGTTCTTCAGCAAGGGCTACTACGTGCTGATGACCGGCTCGGTGTTCGACAGCAAGTACAAGGGCAGCGACGGCGTGGAGCGCAACACGGCCTTCAACAACAAATACACCTTCAATTTTTTGGCGGGAAAGGAAGTGAAAATAGGCAAGGACAAGCGCAACGCCCTCACGTTTGACACGAAGTTCACGACGGCGGGCGGGCGCTACTACACGCCGATTGACTTGGCGGCCAGTATTGCCGCAGGCGAACAGGTGTTTCAGGAAGACAAGGCGTACAGCGAGCGGATTGACCCGTACCTGCGCTGGGACGTGAAGTTCGGCTACCGCCTCAACAGCAAGAAACGCCAGCTGTCGCAGCAGTTTTTCCTCGATTTCCAGAACGTGACGAACCACGAGAACGTGTTCACCTACCGTTTCAACCGCCAGCGGGGCGAGATACAGCAGGTGAACCAAATCGGCTTCTTCCCGGACTTGCTGTGGCGGGTGCAGTTTTGAGCTAAAACAGCTTGCAAAAAAGGGATGCCGTGATGGCATCCCTTTTTTTTATTTCCGCTTCGCAAAAAACTTGACCAGCCCCACGACGCTCGCCACCGTCCAGACCGACTCCAGCACGACGAACGGCACCGACTGCATCAGCGCAGCGCCGATGGTGGCGAGCACGCCGCCACCGAGGTTGAGCAGCCAGTAGGCAAGGCTGTCCTGGGCTATTTTTTTAAACGAAGAACCCAAGAAAGCCAGCAAAATCAGGCTGACGCCAAGGGCGCTGAACAAGGTGGCTTGGCTCATTTCACGGCGGCAATCACGGAGATTTCGATATTGACGAACTTGGGCAGGTTGGCTACTTCCACCGTCTCACGGGCAGGCGCCCAGGCGGGGTCGAAGTACTCGGCGTACACGGCGTTGATGCGGGCAAACTGGTGCATGTCCTTGATGAAAACGGTGGATTTCAGCACGTCCTGAAAAGTGCAGCCAGCCGCTTCGAGGATGCCGCCCACGTTCTTGAGCACCCGGTGCGTTTCCTCCTCGATGCTGCCCTGCACCAGCTCGCCAGTGGCGGGGTCAAGGGCGATTTGGCCGGAGGCGTAAAGGATTCCGTTGTAGATGACAGCCTGGTTGTAGGGGCCGATGGCGCCGGGAGCGTTGGGAGTGGAGATGATTTTTTTCACGTGGCGTTGATTTTTACTGTTGGAAATAGGCTTGGTCGGCCCACAGGAGGTAGCGACCGTTATTGCCCAAAAACAGAGAAAGCCCCACATCCAACTTTCGTAGGACGGGAGCTTCGTAGATTTTAGATGCTGCATGGCCACTGGGGCTTATTCCTGCACTTCCTTCGACTTTACAAGGATTTTGCCCTTGTAGCGCATGTTGCCTTCGCTGTCGGTGTAGGCATGGTGGAACACGTGCGCCTCGCCAGTAGCTTGGCACTTGGCGATGGTGGGGATGGCAGCACGGTCGTGCGCACGGCGGGTGCGGGTACGTTGCTTCGAATGTTTATTTCTAGGATTTGGCATCGCTATTAAAATTTAGAGAAATCAAACATTTGACATCAGGCATTGAAGCGGTGGTTTTCCAGCGAAAGCCTAAAGTCTATTGTCTAAAATCTGTTATCTATTATTGTCAATTGTCGTTTTGCAAGCCTTTCAAGGCGTCCCAAATGGGCGAAGACTTGTCTGGCGCCTCACGGCCAGTATCTTCATTTTCCGAAAGGAACTTCAACATCTCCGGGTCGCATTCCTCGTCGGCATCGTCGTGGGTTTTCACCATCGGCACTGCCAAGACGATGAACTCGTAAATGTACTTGGCCACGTTGAACTTCGGCGTGTCCCTCAGCACGTAAACGATGTCGGCGTCTTCCCATTCCTTTTCATCGAACTTGGCCAACAACATTTCGTCGGCTTCGATGGGCAGGTCAAACTCTTCAAGGCAGCGGTCGCAGGCAACCTTCACCATACCTTCCAATTGGAAGTTCATGGTGTACATGTCGGGGCTTTTGTCAAAAAGCAACTGAACCGACACGCTTCCTTCCTTGATTGGCGACTCCGGGAAACAATGGAAAAACGACCCATCAATGTCGAATTCGTATTCGTGGGGGCCGTTTTGCAAACCCGAAACCGGGATGGAGAAATGCGCTAAAGCGTCCATTTTTAAAGAACTTTTTTAAAAGGAGCGCAAAGATAGGCCGTTTTTCCAGATTTCACGGGCTTTTCCCTGTTTTTTTAAAAGCAATTTTAAATACGGTGGCGGCGGAGCCAAGGTAAGGCTTTGAACACCACGAGAGCAGCCCCGCAAATTTCTAGGGAGCCGTTATTCCGGGCAAAGCCGAGAACGAAAAAAAACCGCATTTTTTTGCGTAATCAGTTGAAAATCATACATTTGGCGGCCTATGCTGAAAACAAGTGCGAGGCTAGTTGCTGCGCAAACAAAACTAGCGCACCATTTGCCTAGCGGCCAAAAGGCCCAATAAACATACTTACCAAACGACTATGAGAGGTTTTATCATCGGCTTTCTGCTTTTCCTGGCTTATACCATCCCGGCTCGCTGGTACTTCGTCTGCCAACTGCGGCACCACTGCGGCGACCAGCCCGCACAGGTCGCTACCCGACCCATGACCCTCAGCCTCAAGGACGGCGACAAGACCATCCTGCAAGGCTACGAGCAGTTCGGCTTCGCACCGGGCGCCGTGCAGCCTGACCTTTCTGCCAATAACCAGGAATTCCTCGCAAAAGTAGCCGAGTACCTCAAGGCGAACCCCGACAAGAACATCAGCCTCACGGGCCGCTACCTGGCTTCCGAAAAAACGGCCAAGAGCGGCATCTTCGAGAACATCGGCATCGCACGGGCCGCCGCCGTGGAGCAGCTTTTGGTCAAAATGGGCGTGGACGAAAAACGCTTTTCCATTGACCACCAAATGGTCGCAGGTGCATCGCTCGACGAGCCTATCTCCTTCAACCTCTACACGCCTAAGCCCGACGACTACGACCGCCCCGTTTACAGCTTCAAGGACAATACCTTCTCCGACGCCAACTTCGCCTTCGGCTCCGACGAGTTCAAGCCCGGCGAACAGTGCATCGCCTACGCCGACTCGGTGGTGACCTTCCTCTCCGCCAACCCCACTATGCTGCTGACCATCACTGGGCACACCGACAGCATCGGGCAGGAAAAAGTGAACCTCAACCTCGGCCTGCGCAGGGCAAAAAACGCCGCTGCCTACTTCCGGGAACTGGGCGTGAAATCGGCAATCGTGTCCACTACCAAGGGCGAAGAGCAGCCCATCGCCCCCAACTCCATCGGCGGAAAGGACAACCCCGACGGGCGGCAAAAGAACCGCCGGGTGAACTTTAAAATTACCGAAAAACCTGCACAGTGATTTTAGGGGTTGATAGCGGTTGATTTCCCATACCACATTATCAACTGTTATCAACCGTTATCAACCGTTATCAACCTATTTCAAAAGCATACAACATGGAAAACTTATTTGAATCTTTAAACAACCCAGACAGCGTCTTTTTCCTGCTTTCCATACTGGTCAGCTTCCTCATCGGCTTCATCAGTGCATGGGCCATGTGGAGCGGCCAAGCCAAGCGCTACCAGCGGGAGGCTGCCGACTGGAAGAAGAAATACGAAGACCTCAACCTCGAACTGAACGCCCTTCGGGAAAAGCTCGACCTGAAAACCGCCGACCTCGCCAAGGCAAAAAGGGAACTTGAACTGGCGCTGGAGCAGGCCACAACCGTGCAGGCCGAAAAATTGAAATGGCAAAAAGACCTAGACTCCTCGCTGGAGGAAACCGTCAGGCTGCAAGCCGCTAGCCACGCTTACCAAGCCACCATTGACGACCTCAACGGCCAGGTCGCTGGCCTAAAATCGCAAAACGAGCAATTGGCGCTAGCCCCCGTCGTACTGGGTACAGGCAGCGGCCAAGACTCCGATAAAATCGCAGCACTCGAAGCCTCCAACGCCGCATCGCTGGAGCGGCTGACAGCGCTCGAAGCCCAGATTGCAACGCTGACCACCGAAAACGAAACCCTACGGGCCACCTCTGGCAAGGAAGACGAAAACATGGTGAACCTGTTGAACTCCTACAAGGATTCCACCAACCGCCTAGGCACCCTGGAGGCCAGCATGGACAGCCTCATGGCCGAAAACGAGGCCCTGAAAGCCGAACTGGCAGCGCTTAGGACGGCAGCCGCTACCGAAGCACCCAGCCTCGGCGCTATCGTGGATGCCCCGATTTTGGCCACCATCAACCCCGCCGACAAGGAGGCCATCACCAGCGGCGCCATCTCGCCCTCCGACGCCAAAAACGAGGTGCTGGCAGCCATCGGCAACACCATCCCCACAGCCACCGCCGACCAGCGGGACGACCTGACCGAAATCAAGGGAATCGGCTCTTTTTTGGAGAAAAAACTCAACGCACTCGGCATCTTCACCTACGCCCAAGTGGCCGCACTGGACGCCAACTTGATGGACAAACTGACCACAGCCATCGAGTTCTTCCCCGGCCGCATCGAACGGGACGACTGGGTGGGGCAGGCACAGCGTTTGGCGCAGCCGCAAGAAGAAAACAAGGCGAAACCGAAGGCGAAAGCCGCAAAGGGCGACGACCTGAAAATCGTGGAGGGCATCGGCCCGAAAATCGAGCTGCTGCTCCACGGCGCAGGCATCCACAGCCTCGAAGACCTCGCAAACACCAGCGTGGAGCGGCTGAAAGAGGTGCTCAACAAGGCCGGCGACCGCTACCGCATCCACGACCCCAGCACCTGGCCATCGCAGGCCCGCCTCGCCGCCGATGGCGAACTGGGCAAGCTGAAGGAGTACCAAGAATTCCTGTCAGGCGGAAAAGACCCGGCTTAGTGGTTATTTTTGCGAAAAAATAACTGCGTGAAGAACCTTGCCCGCAAATTTTACTACGCCATGCCGCCCGCTTGGCGCTTCGCCACCCGGCGGCTCTACTACCTCCCGCTCGACACGTGGGAGGCCGTGACCGGGCAGCGGGACGGCCTCACGCCGCCCCGTGGCCTCATCTACACGGGCAGCGGTGACTTCCGCAGGTCGGGCCAGCAGACCGTGGACAATTTCAAGGAACTCTGTGGCCTACAGCCGCACCACCATGTGCTCGACATCGGGAGCGGCATCGGGCGCATCGCCCTTCCGCTTGCGCAATACCTTGACAAAACCGGGCGCTACGAAGGCTTCGACGTGGTGAAAAAAGGCGTGGACTGGTGCCAGCAGCAGATAACGGCCCGGCACCCGAACTTCCGTTTCCAGTACATTTCCCTCGAAAACGACCTCTACCGCTCCGACGGCGGCAGCGCCAGCAGCTTCAGATTCCCCTACCCCGACGCCAGCTTCGACTTCGCCGTGGCCAATTCCGTGTTCACCCACATGCTACCCCCAGAGGTGGACAACTACCTCGACGAGCTGTACCGGGTGCTGCGCCCCGGCGGGGTAGCTTACCTCACTTTTTTTGTTTTTGATGAAAAAACGGCCTTCCCCAGCGGGTTCGAGTTTCCCTACGACTACGGCCACTACCGCCTCATGGACGACGTGGTGAAGAGCGCCAACGTGGCCTTCGAGGAGCAGTACCTTTTTGAAATGGCCAAGCGGAACGGGCTGGCTGTCAGGGCCTTGCACAAAGGCTTCTGGCGGGGCTTGCCCAAGACAGAATGCCCTGATTTTCAGGATATTGTAGTGGTGGAGCGATGATTTCGGATGGAAAAAAGTAGGATTCCCCTTGGCCTGCAACCAATCGGGCCTCAAAATGTACCCTTTGAGCCTTAAAGTTAGGTCTGTCTTTCAATTGCGAAAAAGCATTCCGATAGCTTTGCAGAAAAACGCACCTTTGCCCTCCGTGGAATTTAGAAAACCCAGTTGCATGAAATTACAACATTATCTTAGCACCGCCCTCGTGGCATTTTTCTTATCGCTTGCCTTCGGCAAAATAGACGCCCAAAGTGGCGTCGTCATCAACGAAATTATGGCCTCCAACCAAGCCTACATCACCGACGAAAACGGTGAGTACGAGGACTGGATAGAGCTTTACAACAATTCCAGCAGCGCCGTGAACCTTGGCGGGTGGTTCCTCACCGACAACCCCGACAACCTGGACAAATGGGAGTTCCCCACCAATACCAGCATCCCGGCGATGGGCTACCTCATCATCTGGGCCGATGAGGACAGCAGCCAAGGGCCGCTCCATGCCAATTTCAAACTCAGCGCAGCAGGCGAAGAGCTGTTGCTCATCAACGGCAGCGGCTCCACCGTGCAAGACATTACCTTCGGCACCCAGCAGGCCGACAAGGGTTATGCCCGCTCGCCCAATGGCACCGGCAATTTCACCATCAAAAACCCGACCTTCAAAGCCAACAACGATACGGGCATTTCAGCGGCAAATGAGCGAGAGGAGGCCATCCAGCTAACGATTTCACCCAACCCAGCCACGGGCAGCGAGGTCGTTTTGCGAAGCGAAAGTACAGAAAGGCAATCCGTCGTTATCTACGACCAGTTGGGTAGGCAACGCCAAGCCACTCAGTTTTTCAACAGCACCACAGTTGACGTAAGCACTTGGCCATCAGGTGTTTACTTTGTAAATACTGGAGGAAAAACCCAACGATTCGTGGTAAAACGGTAGTCGCACGTCCGCAATCCGCAATCCGAAACCGAAGGTTCACGCCAGTAAATCCGCCATCGAAAATGTTCGACTTCACCGTACTGCAAGCCAACGCCGACAACCCGACCCTGATGTCGGTGGTGTTCGCCATGCTCTTTGCGTTCCTGCTATCTGTGGTGGTGGCTTTTACTTTTGAAAAAACGAGCCGGGAGCTGTTCGTACCGGGCAATTTCATCCAGGCGATGATACTCGGCTCGATGGCCGCCGCCACCATCATGCTGGCCATCGGCGACAGCTTGGCGAGGGGCCTGGGCATGATAGGGGCGCTGGCCATCATCCACTTCCGCACCAACCTGCGAGACCCCCGCAACATCATCTTCATGTTTTCGTCGCTGGCCATCGGCATCGCCAGTGGGGTACATGCCTACAACACGGCGTTCATCGGCACCATCGCCTTTTGTTTGGTCGCCTTCCTGCTGCGGCTCACACCCTTCTCCAATGCGGGTCATCACCCCGTCAACGTGCTTCGCTACCAATTGAATGCCAGCGAACCAGCAGCGACCGACATGGCACATCAGCTGCTGACCCAGCACTGCAAGCGAACCGTCCACTGGCGCACCGACTACGTGACCGCCGCCGATGGGCAACTGAAAATGGAATTCAACTACCGGGTAGTTTTCAAGGAAAAATCGGGCGAGATAGCTTTTTTGAAAGCCCTGAAGGAGGTGCCGGGCATCGCCAAGATTGAACTTTCGACGAGGAGCGAACCAGAAGCGCTGTGATTTGGAACAGGTAGCTTTGAAAATGGGGAAATTGGCCGTCGGCCAATTTCCCCATTTCCATTTACCGCACCACCACCAGCTTCCCCTGCTGCGCTTCCCGCCCGTCCACCTGTATTTCATAGAAATAAAGCCCTGTTGGCATTCCGTCCAAGGGCATGGCCGCCGTGCCGCCCCACTGCCCCTTTTCCAGCTCCGCAACGACCAAGCCCGTGGCCGTGCGCAGCCGTATCATCACTTCCCCGCCCAATTGGTTTTTGCTGGCAAAGAACACCTGCCCGCTGGCCGGGTTCGGAAACACAGCGAAGGCACCTGCCCCCTGCCTGCCGCCCCCCGTGGCGGAGACACCGTCCACCTCCACCAGCGCCGAGGCCATGTAGCCGCCGCCGCACTGGCCCGTGACCGTGAGGGAGACGGGGTAAACGCCCGTTGTACCGTAGGTGTGCTCCACGCTTTGGCCAGCTTGGGTTGTTCCGTCGCCGAGGTCCCAGAGGAAGCTGCCAGCGGGGCAGTCCGTCCAGGCGGTGATGGATAGGCCGTCGGATTGGGAGAAGATTTGGGGGCTGGGGCACTCGTCGGCCAGCACCTCGATGAAGAGCTGTTGCGTGACGGTGTCTGCTACGCCAGCGATGTAGGCTATCAAGGTGGCTGAGTAGGTGCCCGATGCGGAGTACCCGGCGACCGGGCTGCCCGCATTTGTGAACGGCAGGCTACTGCCCGGCAAGTGCCAAAGCACGGAATCCGCCCCGAACGGCGACTGGTTCTGGAAGCTGACCGTGAGCGGGGCGCAGCCGCTGGTGCTGCCGTGCGTGAAGGCGGCGCCGGGGTCGCCCACCACGAAGGTGACGGTGTCCAGTGCAGCTCCGCAGTGGTTGGCAGTTTCAAGCACTACTTCGTAAACGCC
>JALOMF010000084.1 GCA_025455635.1 Saprospiraceae bacterium
ATATGCGCTCCCAGCGACCAGATTTGGCGGTTGGTTTCCTCGAAACTGAGCAGGCCTTCGCCTACGAGCTTGTTGCCTTTTTTGCGAAGGAAAAGCTCCTTGACCTCGGCCAGTCCCATGCCATCAGGGCGTATGATGCCGCCGTCCCGGTCAATGATGCCGATGATTTTCACGCCCTCCACCGCTAGGTAGCAGGCGGCCGCAGAAGCCACGTTGCCCCAGCCTTGGATGATGGCCGTCTTGCCCTTCAGGTCGGTACCCTTGAACAGGTCGTAGAAATGCCGCACCGACTCGGCCACGCCGTAGCCCGTTATCATGTCGGCTACCGCAAATCTTTCGGGCGCATCGGGCACGTAGCGGCTGTCTTCCACGATTTTGGAGCAGCCGTGACGGAGCTGGCCGAGAATCTTGATTTTCTGGCCGTTGGTCGTGCCACTGAAATGGCCGTTGACGATGCCCTCCTGCGGGTGCCACAGGCCGAGCGCCTCGGTGATGGGGATGACGTCCTTGAGTTCGTCCACGTTGAGGTCGCCGCCCGTACCGTAGTAGTTTTTGAGCAGGGGGAAAGCGGCTTGGTACCAGCGGCGCAGCACTTCGTTGCGGCGGGGGTCGTTGGGGTCGAAGTCAATGCCGGACTTGGCGCCGCCGATATCGGGGCCGGCCACCGAGAACTTGATTTCCATGGTCTTGGCGAGGGAGACGACCTCTTCCTTGGTCAAGCCCTTGCGCATGCGGGTGCCACCGCCAGCTGCCCCATTGCGGAGCGAATTGATGACGACCCAGCCCCGAGCAGTGGTCTCTGAGTCGTTCCATTCAAACACGATTTCGGGGGCTTTGTCTTTGTACTGTTGCAGGAGTTCTAGCATTCTTATTTCGATTTGGTTAGGAAAAAAATCGGGCGCAAAACTACACAGCCAAGGTCAAACGGGCATGACGAAAATCAGCGGACCTGGCGCCCGTCACTGGGCACTTGTTTGGGTGATTTCCTTGGGCTTTCAATTTTTTTACTGGCGTTGCGATACTTTGCCCAACTTTGCGGCCTAATTTTAACCACAAAGTATTGGGTTCAAACTAAAAACAGGTCACAAAGCAGAAGGCCCGCCATGCAGCGGCACCCCGATTTTTACTTTGTTCTTTTTACTTTTTTCCTTTTAACAATGAAAAATTCAATCAAACTCTTCGTAGCGGTGGCCGTACTGGCTGCGAGCTGTGCCCCCAAAAAAGACAAGTACGAAGCCTTTGCCGACGACCTCTGTGTGTGCATGAAACCAATGGCTGATTTCCAAAAACAGATAACAGCCATGTTTGAGACTGGACAACAGGACTCGGTCATGGCGATGATGGCGCAAGGCCAAAAAATTGACAAAGATGGCCAAGCATGCATTGCTGCCCTGGAGAAGAAGCATGGAGTCATCGAAGGTGAAGAAGCCGAGAACAAAGCAATGGATGCGCTCCGCAAAGTCTGCCCTGACATCGTGGCCATGATGGAGGAAGCCAGCGCCGCACCCAGCATGGCCCCTGAAGGCATGATGGAGGAAGGCGAGATGGTGTTGCCGGAGGAAGGGCCTGCGGGTGAAGCGGAGAAGTAGTAGTTTTTTTATATTTTTTTAAAAAACATTCAACAAAAAAGCCCGGTGAACTTTCGCTCACCGGGCTTAATAATTTCCTTGACGAATCTTACACCGTTCAAGGATTTTGCCTCCTATTTCCTATGCTTCCACTTTTCCAAATATCGTTCCAATTCCGTCTCATCATATAATAAAACTTCTCTAGGCTTCGATCCTTCTGCAGGCCCTACCACGCCTATCGCTTCTAATTGATCCATAATACGTCCTGCACGGTTGTAGCCCAGTTTCAAACGGCGCTGGATCATGCTCGTAGAACCGTGTTGGCTCTGCATCACAAGGCGGGCCGCTTCCATCAACATATCGTCCATGTCGTTGGGGTCGAAGCTGCCCATTTCGCCCATTTCTTCGTCGTCGCCGTGGTATTCTGGCAGGTAGAATGGCTCTGGGTAGCCCCGCTGGTCGGAGATGAATTTGATGACCTGGTCCACCTCTGGCGTGTCCACAAAAGCGCACTGGAGGCGTACCATGTCGCCGCCGACCGAGAAGAGCATGTCGCCCCGGCCCACGAGCTGCTCGGCGCCGCTGGCGTCGAGGATGGTGCGGGAGTCCACCTTGGCCGACACCTTGTAGGCGATACGGGCCGGGAAGTTGGCCTTGATAACGCCCGTGATGATGTTCACCGAAGGTCGCTGCGTGGCGATAATCAAGTGGATGCCCACCGCCCGTGCGAGCTGCGCCAAACGCCCAATCGGCAGCTCTATTTCCTTGCCCGCCGTCATGATAAGGTCGGCGAACTCGTCAATTACGAGCACGATGAACGGCATGAAATTGTGCCCCGACTGGGGGTTGAGCTTGCGGGCGACAAACTTCTCGTTGTACTCCGTAATGTTGCGCACATGTGCCTTCTTCATCAGGTCGTAGCGGGTGTCCATCTCGATGACGAGGGAGTTCAGCGTGTTCACCACCCGCTTGGTATCGGTGGTAATAGGCTCCTCTTGGCCGGGCAAGAAGGCAAGGAAGTGGTTGAGCAGGCGAGCGTAAGGGAAAAGCTCGACCTTTTTTGGGTCAACCAGCACCAGTTTGACCTGCGAAGGGTGCTTTTTGTACAAAATGGACAAAAGCACGGCGTTGATACCCACCGATTTGCCCTGGCCAGTGGCACCTGCGATGAGCAAGTGGGGCATCTTGGCCAAGTCCACCACGAAGACCTCGTTGCTGATGCTTTTGCCGAGGGCAATGGGCAGGTCCATTTTCGAGCGCTTGAACTTGTCGGACATGAGCAACTCCTTCAGCGCTACAATCTGCTTGTTCTTGTTCGGCACCTCGATACCGATGGTGCCCCTGCCGGGAATCGGGGCGATGATGCGGATGCCCAAAGCCGAAAGGCTCAGGGCGATGTCGTCCTCCAGGTTTTTTATCCTCGAAATGCGGACGCCGGGTGCCGGCACGATTTCGTAAAGCGTGACCGTGGGGCCGATGGTGGCCCTGATTTTGACGATTTCGATTTTGTAGTTGAGCAGTGTCTCTACGATTTGGTCTTTGTTGGCTTCCAATTCGCCACGGTCAATCTCCACTTTCTGGTCGGCGTAGTCGTAGAGCAGCGACATGACGGGGTGCTCGTAGCTGGAGAGTTCGAGCGTGGGGTCGTAAGGTTCACTGAAGTTTTGCGAGTCTTGCGTAGCCGCAATTTCGGGGAACAAGGAGGGCTGCACGGGCGGAAGCTTGGAAGCGGGGGCGGTGGAAATTTGCGAAAGCAGCTCGGCCTCTGGCTCAATGGCCTCCGGTTCTGGCGACGTGGTTATTTCAAAATCAGAATCGCCCGGCTTGAGTGAGGGCAGTTTGTCGTTGGGCGTTTTTTCAACCATGCTAAAATCCATGTCGTCGCCTTCGAGCGCAGGAGCTTTGGGTGACAGGGTCGGGCGCACGGACGGTGTCTTTTTTTCAGGAATGGTAAAGTCGTCGGAAGCCGCTGCGGGTGCTGCCCCAGGCTGTGGCTTGCGGCCTGTATAACGGCGGTTGAAGATGTCACGAAACCAAAGCTTGGTCTCGTGCAAAGCTTTTTGAGGGGTGAGTTCGTTGAAATTGGGGTTGACAAACCAGACGATGATGCCCACGAAAATGGCCAAAAACAGTACTGCCGTGCCCAAAACCCCCACAAAACCCGTCAGCATCTGGCTCGCAGCCTCGCCGAAGGCACCGCCCCAAGGGAAGGTCGCATCCCCGAAGATGAACTCTAAAAACACCGCTGCAAGCAGCATGATGACCAGCCACTGACGCAACAACAGGCGGTGTGCCCGCAAGGGTATGCGCTTGACGGCGGACCAGCCCAGCACAGCCACTAAGTAAACGAGGATGAAGGAGGGCAGGCCAAACCCCCACCAGAAGAACGTGTTGGAGACGATGGCTCCCAACTTGCCCAGCAGGTTGGATGCCTGAAAGCCGTCACTGAACAGGTCGCCCCACGACTTGTTGTTTACCTCGGCATAGTCGTCCGTCCAAGTGAACAGGTAGGAGAAAAATGCAATGAATAGGTAGGCTGCTGCCAATAGCAGCACGACGCCCATGAGCTTGGGGATACGGTCGTCGTTGCCCAATTTGAAGGAAAGCTGGTTTGGATTCTTTTTTGTCGCCACTGCTTTTGGTGGTTGCTGAAGGTATGTTTGTCAAGTTCAGTGGCAAAAGTAGTCATTCCGTTTGGTATGGTGAAAAATGTAAATGATGGTTTGGTGGTTTGATTGCTGGATTGTTGGGATTGTTTGATTGCTGGTAAGGCTCGCATGACAATATAGCAACTACAACAATTAAACAATCCAGCAATCCAGCAATCCAGCAATCAAATCAACCCCTCGTCCAAAAAGCTGTAGTACCCGCCATCGGCGATGATAATATGGTCCACCAGCGGCAGGCCAATGGCCTCGCCCACGTTCTTCATTTTTCTGGTGAGGTCAATATCCGCTTGGCTGGGCCGCAGGGTGCCAGATGGGTGGTTGTGCGCTACGATGATGGCGGCGGCCATGCCTTCCAGCGCCTTGCGGAACACGATTTTGGCGTCCATGACAGTGGCATCCGTGCCACCAACGCTGAGTTTGGTCTTGCCGATGACCTTGTTCTTTTTGGATAAAAAAAGCACCCAACTTTCCTCGTGCGGCAGGTCGAGCAGCAGCGGGGCGAGTATCTGGTAGGCATCCCGGCTACCCCTGATTTCGGGGCGCTCGGGCAGGTCGGCGGCGGTACGGCGTCGGCCAAGCTCCAGTGCGGCAGCGATGGTAATGGCCTTTGCCTCGCCGATGCCCTTGAACTTCATCAGCTCTGCGACGGGGCGCTTGCCGAGTTCGTTGAGGTTTTTGCCCACAGAGTCGAGGATGCGCTGCGAGAGCGATACTGCCGATTCGTCACGGCTGCCGGAGCCGATGAGGATGGCTATCAGTTCGGCATCGGAAAGGACTTGCCGGCCTTGTGCAAGAAGCTTTTCACGGGGGCGGTCGTCTTCGGCCCATGCGGTGATGGGCAGGTTGGGAAGGGGAGGGTAGTTTGCCATAGTATGCTGTGTTTGCTGGGTGCCAACTGGGTCGGCTTTATCAAATGAATCGTAATGATATCACGAGGCAGCAATGATATTTTTCTTGAACACCTCGTCAACTTTCAGCTGAAAATCAGGGATGGCGGGCGCAGCACTGACCATATCTGCTCCCGAAAAGACTTCGCTGCGGCGGGCGGATGTATAAACCTCGACCTCTTGCTGCACCGGAAAAACATGCCAAACGACCTTGACGCCGGCCGCAAAGTATTCCCGCAGTTTGTCCTTCACTTTTTCGATTTTATCATTTGGTGAAATGACCTCCACCACAAACTCCGACGGACTGAAATCGCCGTCCATAATCTGCTTTGCGGAGCGGTAACAGATGTCGGGTTTTCGGATTTGGTCTGGCTTGGTGAGCATTTCGATTTCCACGAAAAGATTGCCTCCGTTCTCATAGGCTTTTGTGGTCAAAAACCGTCGCATTAAATTGTTCAGGATGAATGTTTGTGCAGGAGTCATTGTGCGGGGAGTTTTTTCAACGATGCCATCCACCAGTTCATACTTGAAGCCGTCTTCGAGGTCCCTGTATTTTTTGAAATAGGTATCCAAGCTGACGGCCTTGCTGCTGGTTTTCTTCTGACTGGCCTTTGTTGCGATAGTTGGGCTAAGGATTGCTGTTGCTACTGGCATGGGCTGATTTTTTTTCAAAGATAGACAAGATTTTTTTCGAGAAAACGGGTTTTTCAGCTTTTCCTAGCGGGTTAAACAAAAAAATAGCGCAAGCCCAAACCAATGGACCTGCGCTATTCTTGAAGGTACAGGGGCGCTTACTTGCCCGCTGCCTTGGCCACAGCTTGCTCCAGTTCCTCCTCGTCGCCGGGCACGTAGCCGTTGTGCTCGAAGGTGATGTTGCCACTTTTGTCAATGACCAAGGTCTGAGGGATGGTCTGGAAGTTGAAGGCGTTGCGCATGTCCTCCTCGTTGCCAGCGAAAATGGTGTAAGCCCAGCCCTTGGACTCAACAATGCCGGGCACTTTGGGCAGGGCACGTTGGTTGTCGATGGTGATGGCCAGTAGCTCAACGTTGTACTTTTCTTGCCATTCTTCGTAGTACTCGGCTACGGTGTCAAGTTCTTTTTTGCAGGGCGAGCACCAAGTGGCCCAAAAGTCAATGATGAGAATCTTGTTGCTGGCCGCCGCATACTCTCTCAAGTTTATAGTCTTGCCGTCCAAGGTTTTCACGTTCACGTCTGGCACTGATTTTTGGGCGTTCGCAAACATTGCGAAGCAAAAAACCAGAAACAGGGAAATTGTCGCTTGCTTCATATTTTTCGATATTTAAATGGTTAAAAATAAATTTGCGGCAACCCGTTGGCTACCTTTGATTCCCGAAAAACTTAGGAGTGCAAAACTACCCTTAAATCCATTGAAATCCATGTAATTTAATTGGCTTAACCTGCCCTTAACTTGTCTTTGGGCAATTTTAAACAAACCACACCAACATGATTCCAAGATTTTGGCTGCTTGTCTTGTTTTTGACGCTTGGCTTGCAATCCGTCACGGCACAGGATGCAGAAAACGAAAATGCAAATACCAACCAAGGGCGGCTCTCTGGCAACCTCCAACTCAACGGCAATTTTTTCATGCGAGACTCCTCCATTGGCGCAGCCAATACCCCGCAGTACGACCGCCAGCTCTTTGGTGCCGACTCGTGGCTCAACCTCAACTACCAGAACTGGGGCTTCGACATGGGCATCCGATTCGACATGTTCAACAACTCCAACCTCCTCAACCCCCTGGCCTCCTACAACGGCGTGGGCATTGGGCGTTGGTATATCTCAAAGACCATCAACAAACTCAGCATCACAGGGGGCTATATCTACGACATCATCGGCAGCGGCATCATCTTCAGGGCCTACGAGGAGCGCCCGCTGCTCATTGACCAAGCGCTCTACGGCATCAAGGTCGGCTACCAGCTCACAGACAATTGGAAGGTGAAGGCTTTCTCTGGCCAGCAAAAACAACAATTTGATACCTACGCCAGCGTGCTGCGGGGCGCCGCCATTGACGGCTTCGTGGGCAGCGACAGCTCCAGGGTGACACTGGCCCCCGGCTTCGGGGTCGTGGCCCGCACCCTTGACGACGGCTCCATGAACAACCTCGTGGCCACGCTCAACACTTACAGCAAGACCGATATTTTCACGCCAAAATACAACACCTACGCCTTCAGCGCCTACAACACGCTGAACGCTGGGCCGTTCTCATGGTACCTCGAAGGAGCCTACAAGACCGCCGATGCTATTTTTGACCCCCTAAAGGAACGTGTCACGGTAGGCGGCGACACGATTCTCGGTCGCTATGTGCAGGGTGAAGGCTCAGTGCTGTACAGCAGCTTGAGCTACGCCAACAAGGGCCTTGGCCTGACCGTGGAGGGCAAGCGCACCGAGAATTTCGACTTCCGCAGCCGCCCGCAGGAGGAGGGCATTCGTGGCCTGCTGCACTACATCCCACCGATGACGAGGGTAAACACTTATCGCCTGCTGGCACGCTATGCCGCTAACACGCAGTTCGTGGGCGAGCAGGCCTTCCAAGTGGACGCCAGCTACGCCGTGAACAAAAAGCTGAACCTCAGCGCCAATTTTTCAAACATCACCAACCTCGAAGGCGAGCAGCTCTACCGCGAGATTTTCACCGAAATCTATTATAAATACAAGCGCAAATGGACGCTCACGACCGGGGTGCAGCTCCAGAATTACAACTTGGAAGTCTATTTCGGCAAGCCTGACGCAGCGCCCGCCAATACCATCACGCCTTATTTCGACTTCCTCTACAAGTTCAATCCGAAGACTTCCATTCGATTCGAATCACAGTACATGAGCATGAGCAAAGACCACGGCGAACGTGCCGACTACGGCGACTGGTTTTTCGCCCTCGCTGAATTTACGCTTGCGCCGCATTGGGCCTTCACGGTATCCGACATGTACAACATCGCACCCGGCAAGGTGTCGCCCGTGGATGTGAAAACTGGCGAAAAAGAGAAAATCCATTACCCCCGTTTTGACGTTTTCTATACGCACAAGGCCAACCGCTTTTCTCTCAGCTATGTGAAACAAGTGGAGGGCGTGGTCTGCTCAGGCGGTATCTGCCGCTTGGAGCCAGCGTTCAGCGGTGTAAAAATGTCCGTCAACTCGACGTTTTAATTGATTGTTTGATTGTTGAGATTGTTGGATTGTTATTTGTCACAATTTCAACAATCAAACAATCTCAACAATCAAACAATTTCAACAATCTTTACTGATGAAAAAGCATATCCTTCTATTAGCTGCCGCAATATTTTTCCTCAGCGCTTGCGAAGAAATCGAGCCAACCGTCACTGGTTCCATGGGCGGCGAGGTGATTGAAAGCCCCGTGGAAGACCAGCTCCGGCAGGTCATCATCGAAGAGTTCACGGGAGTGCGCTGTGTGCAATGCCCCGCTGGCTCGGCCTTTATCCAAGATTTGCTGGCGCAACACGGCGAGCGGCTCATTGCCGTGTCCATTCATGCGGGCAGCTTCTCCTTCCCTTATTCTGATAGCCAGTTCGACTTCCGCACGGAGGAGGGCAACCAGCTCATCAGCTACCTCAACGAGCCTTTCGGCTACCCTTCAGCCTCCGTCAACCGCAAGCTATTCCCCGGCCAGTTCGACCTGCAATTGGGCCAAGGCGACTGGGCAGGCTACATCGCTTCCGAGCTGGCCATTGCACCGAAGCTGCGCATCAATATCGAACCCGATTTCAATGCCGCCAACCGGGAACTGACCGCCAAAGTGACCCTCTTCGTGGACGAGGCCATCACCGACCCCGACGTGCGCCTCAGCCTGATGATTACCGAAAGCAATATCGCCGACCTGCAGCTCACGCCTGCCAGTTCCACGCCTCAAGTTGACTATAAGCACAAGCACGCCCTCCGTGGCATGTTGACCAACTACGACGGCCAACCCATCACGGAATCCCTTTCCGCTGGCGCAAAAATCGAGAAGACCTTCTCCTTCACCATGCCCGCCGAATGGAAAGAAGACGAATGCGAAATCGTAGCCATCGTCAGCCTCAACGGCGCTTCCAAAGAGGTGTTGCAAGCGCACCAAGTGCATGTGGTCGAGTGATTTTTGAGGTTGGCAGGGGTTCATGAAATTGAAAAGGGTTGACGGGCACCTGTTGCACCTATCAACCCTTTTCTATTTTAGAGCATGTCTCAAAAGCAAAAAGAAAATGGCCATCCGCAATCCTTTCAGAAACAACAAGGTGAAGGAAACCGACGACCTGGGCTTCGGTACCCGCATCACGGGCGACCGGGACCGGCTCATCGCTAAGGATGGGAGCTACAACGTGCTGAGGGTCGGCAACTGGTCGTGGAGCCCCTACCAAGACCTCGTCGAGATGCCTTGGAGCAAGTTCTTCTTGGTAGTCATCGCCTATTTTGTGGCGTCAAACCTGTTTTTTGCGGTGCTGTTGAACCTCGTGGGCATTGACTGCCTCAGTGGGGTCAAGCACGGCACTTGGTTGGAGAACTTCCAGCAGGCTTGGTTTTTCAGCGTCCAGACCTTCACCACGGTCGGCTACGGCAGCATTAGCCCCTCGTGCATCTCCACCAATTTCGTGGCCGCTGCGATTGCGCTCTTCGGGCTGATGTCGGCGGCACTGGCCACCGGGCTGCTGTTCGTGCGCTTCTCCAAGCCCACTTCCCAGCTTGTTTTTAGCAAAAACGCCATCATCACGCCCTACCAAGGCGGCCTCAGCTTTCAGTTCAGGGTAGCCAACAAGCGCAACAGCCGCCTCATCAACCTCGACGTGAAGCTCACCATGTCGTGGGTGGACACGAACCCCGACGGCACAAGGCAGCGCCGATTCTCAAGGCTAAAACTGGAAAGGGACAAAGTGGTGATGCTGCCGCTGAACTGGAACATCGTGCATCCGATTGACGAGGAAAGCCCGTTTTGGGAGCGAACGCCCGCTGATTTGCAGGAAATGAACGTGGAGGTCATCGTGCTCATCGAAGCCTTCGACGAGTCGTTTTCACAGATTATCTTCGCAAACGGCTCCTATTGCGACGAGGAGATTTTATATGGCGTGAAATGGAAGCCCATGTACCACGCCGACCCCAGCGGCAGTGGCAAGACGGTGCTGGAGTTAGGGCTGATTGATGAGGTAGTTTCTATTGGTTGACGGCTTACGATGGACGGTTAGCACCTCCCAACCGTAAGCCGTACACCGTTGGCCGTCATCCGTCTCCGTTTTACCTAAAAAACTTCCGCTCAAACACCGCCTCGTTCCCCACCGCATCCCGCACCACCAGCCTGAACTCGTGTTCGCCGGGCGCAATGACGCCATCGAATTTGTGGGAAATCGTGCCGTTCTTTTTGTCGTACTCCATCAGCACCCACTGGCCGTCCACACGGGCCTCGTAGGTGAGCGGCTCCACATTGGGCGCAGGTGCCACGTTGTCGCTGATTTTGAAGCTGAACTGCTTGTAGTTCTTCATGTTTTGCCCAAAAACCACTTGCCGGATGACGGGCGGCGTTTCGTCCACCATGATGGCGTAGTTGCCGAGGCCACGCACCTTGGCACGCAGCAGGCCGTCCTCCCAGCGCCCCCCGCAGTTGAGTATTTTGCTGCCTTCGCAATAGGCGACGAACACCTTCGGCTTCAGTTCCGCAGGTATGGATTTGGTTGGCCGCAGGCCGATGTCGAAAAAGTCATGGACGGGCGTCTTGCCGTCGCTGAGGCGGTGCACATCGGAGTAGAAGCCATTGGAGCGGTCAGTCAGCACATCATATTTTAAGTAGAGGTCTTCGTAGAGGGTGCCGGGCGGCATGTGCAGGTAGAGGCCCTCGGTGCGTATCATATTGCCCTCGTTGTAGGGCAGCAGGTAGTTGTATTTTTTGTTGAAAACAGGCTGCGCCAAATTGGCGGACACAGCCTTTCTTTTTGCCCAAAATTCCAGCGTGGAGCTGTTGCCCGCCACGTCGGAGGCCACCATCGTTATGCGGCTGGCCCGGCCCTCGCCCAGTTCCACGACGCCATTGTTGGCCTTTCGGCGGTAAATGGAGAGCT
>JALOMF010000579.1 GCA_025455635.1 Saprospiraceae bacterium
GATTTACGAGGCACAAGTCGTTGATTTTGAACAACTTAGATTTCAATCGAAATCTAAACTAATTTCAATGACCTACTTAAAAGCCGCAAGTTACGGCTAAACCCTTGAGCAGGAAGCAAGCGGGCCTGCAATCGGTATTGGCAGATATTTTTTGCCTGCGTTTTTAAAATAATGGTGTAATTCGTGGCTTCAAATTTCATTCACCAATTTTTAAACTTACTGACATGAATCATTCCCGTAGAAAATTTTTCCAGTACGCTGGCGCAGCCGCAGCCGGTGCGCTCATCCTGCCTACTTGGTCTTGCAATTCGGAAGGGGCCGCCACTGATGCCACCGCTGCCGCTGCCGACTCCACAGCCACCACTACCACAACGCCCGCCACTGGCAGCATTGCCCAGTTTGGCATACAGCTGTGGAGCGTGCGTGACGACATGGCCAAAGACCCCAAAGCTACCTTGAAACAGCTCGCCAATGACGGCTACAAGCAGATTGAAAGCTTTGCTGGCGACAAGGGCATGTTCTGGGGCATGAGCAATACCGAGTTCAAAAAATACATGGACGACCTGGGCATGACCGTCGTTTCGAGCCATTGCGACACCAAAAAGGATTTTGAAAAAACGGCTGCCGAAGCTGCTGCCATTGGCATCAGCTACCTCATCACGCCGTACCTGGGGCCGCAGAAAAAAATGGACGATTGGAAGAAAATTGCGGAGGATTTCAACAAAAACGGCGAAATCTGCAAGAAGGCTGGCATCCGCTACGCCTACCACAACCATGCGTACTCGTTTGCGGAGCTGGAAGGCCAAATCCCGCAGGACTACATCTTGGCCAACACCGATGCCGGGCTGGTGGACTATGAAATGGACATCTACTGGGTGGTGACAGGCGGCAAAGACCCCATCGAGTACCTGAAAAAATACCCGAACCGCTTCCGTCTCTGCCACGTGAAAGACCGCAGCAAGACCCTGCCCGCTACGGAGGAAAATGCTTCGGTTGACCTCGGAACTGGCAGCATTGATTTTTCAAAAATCCTGAAAGTGGCACAGGACAACGGCATGCAGTTCTACATCGTGGAGCAGGAGCGCTGGGACAATTCCACGCCATTGCGGAGCGCAGCCGCCGATGCGGCTTACATGAGCAAGCTGGTCTTGTCTTGATGCTTGGGCGCTGGATGCCAAGTGGCAGCAACTGGCATCCAGCGCTATTTTTTCACCGTGAAGACCCTTGACACGTTGAAGCCGAAATGCACGCCGCCGTTGGTCCAGTCGCCGATGGTCTCGCCGATGAAGCCCTTCTCGATGATGGAGGTAGAATTGGTGAAATGCAGCTGGAAAACGTGGCCGCCCGTCTCGATGTCGAAGCCGATGGAAAGCGAATTGCGGTAGCCGTCGGCCAGTTGGTCGGGCAGCACGTACATGTACTCGGCGTTGATGGCGATGCGCTTGTTCAGCTTCTGCCGGATGGCGCAGCCGAGCGCCAGCACGTCGTTTTTTTCGGTTTTGGTGCGCACGAGGTTGCGGTGCAAAAGCGTGGGGGACAGCTGCAGGCTGAACCCCTCGCTAAACTTGCGGCCCACGACTAGCTGGTAAGTGTAGTAAAGCCTGGAGCTGAAATAATTCACCCGGTCGGGATTGGCCCAAGGCAGGGTCTGGATGGCAGCACCTGCCACCACTGCTGCGGTGATGGGCATTTTTTTGGCGCCGCTGCTCTGGCGGAGGAACTTGTATTTCAGGAACCCATCATAAGTTTTTTCATAACTGCTCCGCCCCACGCCCACCGTGATGCGGTCGCTGATACCGTAGTCGCCGCCGATGCGGATGGTGGCTGCGTCCAGCCCGAACAGCTCGGCAAAGCCGCCCTTCAGGAAGCCGAAACGGTGCGAAATCTTGATGTCGAGCACCCCGCCAGCCGTGCTTTCGAGGCTGTGGAAGTTGATGACCCGGTTGGTCTTGAAGGCGGCAGTGGCGTACTCGGTGGTAGGCTCGTCTTCGCCGAGCAGGGACAGCAGGTCTTCTTGGGCGGAGACCGCCAGCAGGTTGAACAGGGCGAAAATGACCGTTGAAATGCGTTTTTTCATCGCAAAATTGATTTCAAAAAACAATAGAAAGGCCGTGCTGGGATGCCCAGACACATGCTCAGGAAAGTAATAAAGCTTGGATTCTTTCGGAATTCGGGCGCTATTTCTCCACGCAGCGCACCAGCACCACGTCCATCAGGAAGCCGGAGCAGGTACACTTGAAAGTGACTTGGTCGCCCGGTTTGAAGTCGGTGCGCTTGGGGTTGGCATCCAGCTCGCAGGTGACGCCGTCCATCGAATCGCCCGCATTGAGCCGCACGACGGTCTTGCCCTCGGTCTGCCCAACTTCCCGCACCTCGCCCGATACTTCCACGATTTTGTCGAGGTACTTGGCATTGGCGGCTTCCTCGCCCGTTTGGAAGGCCGTTAGGAGTTCATTGGCCGAAATGGTCACGTCGGAGGTCGCACTGGCGATGTCTTGGTGGGGCTTGTTCCACATGTAAAAGCCTACGCCTCCACCAACGACGGCGAGCAACAGGGCTGCGATGAGCAATTTTTTCATAAAGTCGAATTGAAGATTGTTTAAAAATGGCTTTAGGATTTTGCGCAGCAACCCTTAGTTGTTGGGTGCCCCAGCGTCAATCCACGCTTGTATTTTTTCGATGTTGCAATCTACGAGCTTTGCCGAATTTTTAGGCATCGGAGAGAAACCTGCGCTGTGTTTTATGGCGCCCATCAGCCTGCCGTTGTCCACGTAGGACTTCAGTTTGGCGTACCCTTCCAAAGTGTGGTTCCCCGCATTGGAGGCCGCACTGTGGCAGCCGCTGTAGCAGCTGGAGCGGATGAGCGGCTCTACCACGCCCGAATAAGTGACGTCGGCAGTGCTACATTCGAGGCTTGGGTACAGCTCCTCCTCCACATCGTAGTAGCAGGAACTTACTGCGAACACAATGGCTAAACTGCTGATTATCAAGTATTTTTTCAT
>JALOMF010000580.1 GCA_025455635.1 Saprospiraceae bacterium
GGATGTTGAGGAGGAGATCCGACGGCAGGTCGAGAACATGACTGCTGAAATCGGACAGTTCTAGCGGCTCCTCTGCAATCTGCAGGTCACATACATGGAGAACAAACTCTGGTAAGTGTGGCTAAAGAAGATCAACGTTGCATGTGCCAGCAATATTGGCATGAGGATTGCTGGAGGATGGCAGTCACAGGCATAGTGGGAAACGAGTGTGTAGTGATGGATGCTGTTGGTTTGTCAACTTCGGCAAACTGTTGGGGCTGCCCACGCAGGTGGACAAGGTCGGCAACGTCATCATCAAGAAGCCAGCCAGCAAGGGCCTCGAAAACAAGCCCGTGGTACTGCTCCAGAGCCACCTCGACATGGTTCACCAAAAGAACGCCGACACCAATTTCGACTTCGACAAGGAGGGCATCCGCATGGTGGTGGACGGCGATTGGGTGAAGGCCGAGGGCACCACGCTCGGCGCCGACAACGGCATCGGGGTGGCCAGCATCATGGCGCTGCTCGCCTCCGACAGCATCCCGCACCCGCCCCTCGAAGCGCTGTTCACCATTGACGAAGAGACCGGGCTGACCGGGGCCAAGGGCCTGAAAGGTGGCCTGCTCACCGCCAAGTACATGCTCAACCTCGATACCGAAGACGACCGGGAACTGACCATCGGCTGCGCTGGCGGCATTGACGTGACGGGCGAGGGCCGCTACCGACAAGAGGCAGTGCCAGCGGATATGAAAGCGTTCAGCATCGGCGTGAAAGGGCTGACGGGCGGCCACTCAGGCGTGGACATCCACCTGGGCCGGGGCAATGCCAACAAGCTCTGCAACCGCATTTTGTCGGCGGGCGCTTCGCAATTCGGCCTGCGGGTAGCCAGCATGGACGGGGGCAGCCTCCGCAACGCCATCCCACGGGAATGTTTCGCTGTGGCGGTGGTGCCTTCGGCAAAGGCGGCTGATTTTCAAGCGTTTATGCAAAAAGAAACGGCGGCACTTAGCGCCGAATACAAGACGACCGACCCCGACTTGACGGTGGTTTGCGAAGCGACTGACAAGCCAGCGATGGTCATGGGCAAGCCCTTCCAAGCCAAGCTGTTGAGCGTGATTTACGCTTGCGCAAACGGCATCCACCGCATGAGTCCCGATGTGAAAGACCTTGTGCAGACCTCCAACAACCTGTCGAGGGTCTTGGTGAAAGATGGCAATTTCAGCATCCAATGCCTCACCCGTGGCTCCGTTGATACCGAGAAAATGGACTTGGCCCATGCCATCAAGGCGACGCTCCAATTGGCAGGCGCCAAGGTCAAGCTCGGCAACGACTACCCTGGCTGGACGCCCAACCCAAGCTCAAAACTGGTGCAGTTGATGAGCAAGCTCTACGAAGAAATGTTCCAATCCAAGCCCCATGTGAACGCCTGCCATGCGGGCCTCGAATGTGGCATCGTCGGGCAGCACTACCCCGGCATGGAGATGATTTCGTTCGGCCCCAATATCTACGGCGCCCATTCACCCGACGAAAAAGTACAAATCAGCTCCGTGCAGAAGTTTTGGGACTATCTGCTGCGGACTTTGGTTTCTTTGTAACAGGATTGAAGACTTTAATCTTCCAATCCAGGTCTGCCGACAGGCAGGCTTTAATCCTTAAACAAACATGCAAGTATTCTTAGGCGGCACTTCTGGCAAATCAACTTGGCGTAAAGACATCGCAATCCCGCTGCTCGAAACGGCAGGTATCGGTTATTTCAATCCGCAATTGGGGGAAGGCGAATGGACGGCAGCCCACCAGCAAAAAGAAGCCGAGGCGAAAGCGCAGGCGGATGTTTGGCTCTTCGTCATTTCCGAAGCAACAAGGGGCGTGGCCAGTTTGGTCGAGGCGGCTTACCGCATCGGCACGGGCGGGCCTATTGTTTTGGTGCTTCGCAATATTGGGGAAGACGATTTGTTCGACGGTGCAATCTTGGACGAACAGGAGCGCAAGGACTTGAACCGGGGCCGTGCTTACCTCCGGGAAGTTGCGGAGCAAAAAGGCGTGACGGTGCTGGAGGACATCGCCGAGGCCACCAAGGCAGCCATTGATGTGGTCATTGGGAAGTGGATTGCGCAAGCGAATGGGAAAGTGGATTGACCCTCAGATGGAAATATAAATTCTCGTTAGTTGGTCTTCATAAATTCTCATCCCTGCAAAGATTTTCAATAGAAGAACGGCCCTTTTTGAGAGAGCGGGTTATCAAACCCGCTGGTTCCGTGCTTTGATTTTTTGCTGAACCAGCGGGTTTGATAACCCGCTCTCTCGACTTAGGATTCTGCTCAAACCATCCTTCCAAAGACAGATTTAATGATTATGAAGTAGCTCAATACCTTCACTTATCAAACTGGTGCAAATCCAGCTCTTCGATAATCCGAATCAGCTTCTTGTCATAGTTTTTATCGGTAGCGTAGCCTGCTTTCTTCAAGCCCCTCGCCCACCCTTCATAGTCGCTGGTTCCCAAGTTTTTCAAGTGTTTGTAACGGTCCATTTGCAGGAGCTTTGAATGTTCCCGGAAGCTTTCCCATGCCGTGTCGAAGACCCGGAACATGTCGTAGATGTCGTCGTCGGAGTAGTTGCGGCAGGTGCAGTGGCGGCATTTGCTGCGGCATTTTATCCCAAAATGGTTCTTGGAGTCGGTGGCTAGACGGCTGCTGCCTGCGTCCGTCTCGATGAGGCCCTGCGCCAAGGTGATGCTGGCAGGTATGCCGAACTGCTTCATTTCAGAAATGGCCGTGGCAGCGAAGCGCTCCACGTACCTGCGGCAATGCTGCGTTTTTTCCTTGACGATGGCCTCGTCCACGCCTTTGAGCTTGGCCATGTTGGGGTCGAGCACGAAGCTCAGGTTCTTGAAGTCGGTGGACTTCCACTTGGACTTGCGGGCTTCGGCGGGTGCATCTTCGTTGAAGATATTGGGCACGGAAAGCTCCTCCACGAAGGCGGCGTTCACCTTTTGCGGCTTAGCACTGGCCGTGAGCGC
>JALOMF010000085.1 GCA_025455635.1 Saprospiraceae bacterium
TCCCGGTCACGGTACCAGATTTCGCATTTCTTCATGCCCTCGTCGTGGCAGAGCGTAAAGTACAAGCGGCTGGCATCGGGCATGAGCGCTGGGCAGGCCACGTGTTTCGTCGTCTTTTTTGGGTTAAACTCGGCGTCGAGCTTGGGCGTCTCGCCGGGCGTGAAGGAGAAGATTTGGCTGATGGCTGCTGCGCCCGACTGTGCTTGGCGGGTGCTGGAGAAGTAGATGCGCTCGCCATACCTGACCGGGGCGAAATCGGCGGTGGGGGCGTTCAGCGGCGTTGCGAAGCGCTTGGCCTTGTATTCATAAGTGGTTTGTTGCGATGCTTTGGTGGCGCTTTGGCCAGCGAGGTGCGCAGCGGCGAACATGCCGATGGCAAGGAGTAGGATTTTGGTTTTCATTAATTCGTAAGTTTTGGCAAATACGTTAAACAATGCGGACAGCATCAGGCCGTCCAATGCGAGCACACGAGATTGTATTCCAATTGCTTAGTTGAATGAAACCAGGACTTGGGAGGCGTAACCCGAATTAATGAGATGGAGTTGTAGTAAGAATTGTGGGCCAAAGATAGGCCCGATTCTGCCCCAAGGCAATAGGCTCAACGCTCGACAAGGTCAAGTGGGTCTTGGTTTTTTTAATAATATTAAATTTTATGTAACGACTATTTTGTTGAAAACAAGTCGGATATGCACCTTGAAGGGTGACATATTTTGATGAATGATTCTTTGAAAAAAACCTGATTTTTCCTGAAAAAATCACGGGTCGAGTGGCTTGCGCAGGTAGATTTGGCGGCTCAGTTCGATGAAATAGCTGAAATTCTCGGTGCTGAACTCGAACATGTACGGGTCGTAGCCATCGGCGATGATGGTCAATTGGTAGCGTTTGCCAGTGTCCAACCGGACAGGGATACTGTTCTGGTCCTTGCGGGCGGCAAAAGAACCAGTGTCGCCACTTTTCAACTCCTTGATTTCCACCTGTGGTGCAAAAATGGGGGCGTTGTCGAGCGAGCGGAACACCTTCAAGTCCACCTCTGCGAATACCCTCGCTTGGTAGATGTCCAAACAAGAAGCGGGGTCGAGGCCGTCCTTGCAGTTGGCGCCGGGGCGGTTGGATACCAAGTAGGCATTTTGGCTTTGGGTATGGAAACTATAGTAGGTGTCGTCGTAAGAGCTGTTGAGCAGTTCGCCCAGGTTTTCGGGCACTTTCCACTCGCCCTCCTTGGTTTTTGACTCCCGGTAGATGTCGAAGCCGCCCTTGCCCGGCCAGCCGTTTGAGCTGAAGAACAGCGTCTGGCTCGACTGGTGGAAAAAAGGGGTGATGTCGTCGTCTGGCGTGTTGAAGGGCAGGCAGACAGCCTCCCCGAACGAGCCGTCCCGGTTGATGGGAGTGCACCAGATGTCCATGCCGCCCCGGCCACCTTCCCGGTCGCTGGCGAAGTAGAGTATGTACTGTTTTTGGGTTTTGTCCCAAGCGATGGAAGGCTGGGTGGAGCTAGTGCCCCGCATGTTGACCTGCTCTGGCAGCCGCTTCGACGGCCCCCAATTGCCTTCGTACTCCCTGTCCCTGCACCAGATTTCGCAGCCCTCGCCCTTGGTGAAATCGCCTTTGCAAACAGAGTAGTACACCCTGCTGGCGTCTGGCGTGAGCGAAATATTGCCCGCATTGAGGTTTTCCCGCTCTGGGTTCCCAGCGAATGGTACGGCAGGGTAGTTGCCACGTGCCTCGAAAATTCGGCTGACGGTCGTTGGCTTTTTCCTGCGTTTTTCATTTTCTATTTCGGTGTAAGAAGTGAAATAGACCTTCTCGGCGAAGCGTATCGGGGCCAAGTCGGGCATCGGAGTGTTCACGTTTGCACCGAGCAGCTCCATGTTCAAGGGGTTTTCCTTGGCCTTGTCCACGGCGTCAAATGATTTGATGGCTTCTTGGGCGAGGTAGGCAAAGAGGTTGTTGGCCTCGTTGTGCTCGTTGAGGTATTTTTGGTACAAAAACTTGGCTTCGTCCAGCATGTTCAAGTCCGTTTTCACGGAGGCCAGCTGGAAGTCCACCACCGAATAGTAACCTACTTTGGCTTCGTTGGGGATGCGCCCCAAGTACGCCGCTGCTTTGCTGAAATCACCGGAAAGCCGGGCAGCCTCACCCGCAATGAACATGGAGGAGACGCTGGTCGAGTCTATTTCGAGCACTTTTTCACTGAAAAGCAGGGAAGAAGTGTAGTCCTTCGAGTGGAAAGCCGTCAGGGCTCTTTTTTCATAGTTCTCCAGGTATTGGCCGAAGGCCAGGTTGGAGGTGAGCAATAAAGCTGGTATCAGTAGGTTCCAATAGCGCATGACAAGGAGTTATGTTAGTTCTTGTTTCAAATTCAAATGGTTGTTTTTTAAATGGGAAATCATCGGACGGGGGAGCCGTTCTAGGGTATTCTCATGCAGATATTTCTTGTAAAACAAATACTAAGCCATAGGGGAAAAGCTTAATTTGTTCGGGGTGTAAAAAAAATGCGCCCAGATTTGAACGCAGCAGGCAGGGGCGTGTATAAACAGCCATTATTTTAAAACTCAACGATTATGAAAAAGCCGCTATTCCTTTTCGCATTGCTTTGCTTTTGCAGCAATTTTCTAGCCGCAAACCGTGGCGTGCTCACCTCCCCAGAGCGCATCGTTTCCATCTCGAAGATAGCCTACGACCAAGCCTACTACACCGAGCAGGCCAAGCTGTGGCAACTCGAAACCGCCAAGAACAGCGCCAACCCCGACGCTTGGCTCAACTACTTCCGGGCCGCCCGCTACGCCAATATGCTGGAGCGTGAAGACAAAAAGCCGTTCGACCTTGCTGCCATCATCGCTCAAATCCCGGCCCCGCTCAACGGCAGCTTCGAGTACCAGTACATTAGGTTCATGGCCGCCGACTGGAACGAGGAGCGGTTCAAATACCTGCTGAAGGCCCATGAAACCGCCCCACAGCGCACCGAAATCTACCACGACCTCGTCACCTACCACCTGTTGCAGGATGAGCGCAAACAAGCACAGCACTTCCTGAACAAACTCTTCGAAGCGGGCGAGTTCCCCAGCGAGCTGCTGGCCTGGAACTACAACCTGCTGGCCTCCATCGGGCAAGACGCCGTGCTCCTCACCTACGGCGACAACGACACCTACCCGCTCTGGGTCTTGCAGTCGGCGAAGGGCCTTCGGGCAGATGTTAAAGTGCTGAATGTCAACCTGTTGCTGATGGACAGCTACCGGGAGCGGGAGTTCAGGGAACTGGGCCTGCCGCAGGTCAGCCTCGATGGCTGCAAGAGCCAGACCGAGATGTACGCTAGGGTCATGCAGCCCCTTGTGCAGTCCTCCAAGCTGCCGATTTACTTGGCCAACACCATGCCGGAGGAGCTTCGGCTGGCCTTTGGCGACAGCCTATACCTCACGGGGCTTGCGCTGCAATACGCCCCCAGCAGTTTCGACAACCTTGGCGTTTTGAAAAACAATATCGAAAACCGCTTCCTGCTCGACTACCTGCGGGTGGACTTCACGCCCGACTCCATCACCTCGGTCATGGCCAGCATGAACCTCCAGTACCTGCCCAGCTTCGTGCTGCTGCACCAGCACTACATGGCCAGCGGCGAAAACTACAAGGCCGTCAACCTCGAAATCCTGATGGAAAGGGTGGCCAAAGAGGGCAACCGGATGGAGGTGCTGCGCAGCTATTTCAAAGGAAAACAGGACAAAGAAGAAGTCCCGGTCGAGTCCAGCATCGCCGTGCGCACACTGGACAAGGGCGTGAAACCCATCCGAGGCGCAGGCAATCTCTACGCCTTTGAAACGGAGGTGACCAACGCCCAGTACGAGGCATTTTTGATGGATTTGGTGAAAAACAAGGAGTTCGAGCAACTTGCCATTTGCCAGGCGCCCCGCACCGATTGGAAAGCTTTTTTGCCCGAAAAATTCAAGCAACTGCCTGACAGCGAGCTGTTTGAGCACGCCCACCCCGACGACCCCGATTGCCCCGTGGTGAACATCAGCCACGAGGCCGCCGTAAAATACTGCGAGTGGATTACAAAGGTTTACAACGCCAGTACCGACAAAAAAAAGGCGTACCACAAAGTGCGCTTCCGGCTCCCGACCGAGCCAGAATGGATGTTGGCGGCGCACGGCGGCTTTAGTGCGCCTTATCCCTACGGCAATTATTCCCCCCGCAACGACAAAGGCTGCTTCCTCGGCAACTACGAAGTGAGCAGCGAAGCACCCTGCGACGACTGCCCAACCGCAAGCAAGGGCATGCCCGACGATGGCGGCTACTTCCCCGTCAAGGCTGACTCCTACTACCCGAACAGCTTCGGCCTCTACAATATCAGCGGCAACGTGTCCGAAATGATAGCAGAGCCGGGCGTTAGCAAAGGCGGCAGTTGGTACGAACCCGTGAAAAAAGGCACCATCGCCGAGAAAAACACGTTCAACAAGCCTGCGCCCCACGTCGGGTTCCGGGTGTTCATGGAGGTGTTGGTGCATAACAACGAGTAGGCCCCCAATTTCCTCAATTCACTAATTCCCCAATTTCCCCAATTCACCAGTTCACCAGTTCACCAGTTCACCAGTTCACCAGTTCACCAGTTCAACAACCTTGTTTGCCAAACGATAAGCCATACCAAACCCTGTCCGACGAGCAGCTCATGCGCCAGATGGCCACGGGCTGCGAGTGGTCCTTTGCGGAGCTGTACGACCGCTACAGCGAGCGGATGCACCGTTATTTCTACCGGATGCTAGGCCAGGATGCGCACCGTGCCGACGACTTCACGCAGGAGCTGTTTATGAAATTGGTGGAAAAAACGGCCTATTTCGACCCAGAACGCCGCTTTTCCACTTGGCTCTATGCCGTGGCTGGCAACATGGTGAAAAACGAGTACCGCCGCCTCAGCCGACAGCAAGTGCCGCCCGCAGGCGATGATTTTTATGGGGAAAATTTCACGGAAGACTTTGACAACCAGGTGTTTGCGGAGCACCTTCACCAAGCCCTCGGCGAGCTGGACGAGAGCCAGCGCCAGTGCTTCGTGCTGCGCTACCAAGAAGAACTCAGCATGAAGGAAATCGCCGAAATCATGGACTGCCCCGAAGGCACCGTGAAGTCCCGGATGTTTTACACCTTGAAAAAACTGGGGAGCAAACTGCGGGCGTTTGCTGGGGTTTTGTGAAACTGAGATTTAGGAACGTGTGAAAGATAAGTTGTTGCTTTCGGCGAGTGTATTTTTTATGCTGGCAAGGCAATAAAACAGGCGCATAGTGGCGCTACGCAACTGTTTTATAAACGAAGCCAGCATGAAAAAGACGCCGCCCAAAGTGACAACTTATCTTTCACACGTTCCTTTAATCAAGTTATTGAAAATGAAGCGTTTAGAAAAAATAGACATCGAGCAGCTACTGGCCGAGCGGCCCTTCGAGCTGCTAACCGCCACCGAGCAGGCCGCCGTGCTGGCCGAGATGCCCGAATGGGAATACAGCCGCCTGCACCAGCTCGTTTTGCGGAGCAAGGCCACCATGCGGCAGTCGCCGAAGCCCGACCCGGCCATCCGGGAGCGGGTGTTGGAGGCATTGCGCAAGCAACCAAAACCAACGGCCACGACGCCTGCGAAAACTGGCCTTTTGGTGCGCATGGTGCAATACCGGATTCCGGCTTGGCAGGCAGCGGCTGCTGTCGTGCTGCTCTTGGTTGCCCATTTTTCCCAGCAAAAGCAAGCCAGTGAAACCCTGCACACCGAAACGGTTTACGTGAACACCACGGACACGATTTACAAGGAAGTGGCCCTCCCCGTGACCGATTCTTCGAACAAAAAGCCGAAGCTGCGGGTCAACGTGAAGCCCCGTTTGGCAAAGCGCACGATGCCGCCCGACGACGTGGCAGCGGCTTATGCCGACTCCTCCTACCGTCGCCGCCAAGATGGCTTCACCGAGTTGCCAGACACCTTGCCCGGCTTCCAGTTCACCGTGCAGCAGCCGAGTGGCCGCTCCGCCAACGAAATGAAAGACCTTTGGCAGTTGTTGGGGGAGGTGTATTGAGTGGGCAGTCCGCAGTCCTCAGTCCGCAGGTCTTGTCCCGGTTCTTCGGGATGGCAGTCCGTTCAACAGGTCTTGTCCCGATTCCTCGGGATGATTAGTTTGTGTCAAGGTGCAAAGCCTAAGACTGAAAGACTACTTGACTGCCGACTGCCGACCGAGGACTGCCAACTGAGGACTGCCAACTGCCAAACTGCCGAACTAAAAATCCCCACAGTTTTTTACATTTGCGCTGCTTTTAATAAGGGTTGCCGGGCAACCCGCTGTTTTTACGTGTATCGTATTGAAAATCAATATTTTACCCATTCAAGGTCACTTGGCCTGATTGGTCGTTGGGCGGAGGAACTTGGCTTGTCAGCTAGCCGCTGCAATTCCCAGCAACCAGTTTCCGGCATCCAATGACCAGCAACGCCAACCATTTTCACCTACATGAATTCTTTCAAGACCATTAGCAACATCACGGGCTGGCTAGTTTTTGCCATTGCCGCTTTCGTCTATTACCAAACTGCCGAACCGACGGGCAGCCTTTGGGACTGTGGCGAGTTCATCCTTGGAGCCTATAAGCAAGAGGTCGTGCACCCGCCGGGAGCACCGCTGTTCCTCATCGTAGGCCGCATGTTCATCTGGGTGGCCGAGACCTTCGGCGACACGAAGGCGCACCCTGAAAACATCGCATTTGCCGTCAACTTCATGTCGGGCATCTGCACGGCGCTCGGTGCCATGTTCTTGGCTTGGATTACCATCATCCTCGGCAAACTGGCGCTCGTGGGCCGCAGCGGCGAAGTCAATGGCGGACAAACCTTTGCCCTTGCTGGCGCTGGCCTCGTGGCTGGCTTGGCCATGACCTTCACCTCCTCCATCTGGTTTTCGGCGGTGGAAGGCGAGGTGTACGCCATGTCCACGTTCTTCACTTGCCTCACGGTCTGGAGCATGGTGAAATGGTACGGCCTCCCCGACGAACCCAAGCACGACCGTTGGCTGGTGTTCACGGTCTATGCAGCGGCATTGTCCATCGGCGTCCACTTGTTGAGCTTGCTCACCTTCCCGGCGCTGGCCATGCTGTATTATTTCAAAAAAGACATCCAAATCAGCAAGACGGCCTCCATGATTTTGAGGGGCTTGCTGGGTGTGGGCCTCGTGGTGGCCGCCGTGGTCGTTTTCTCAGGTGCCACGGGCATCGTGATGAAAGCCTTGGGTGGCTTGCTCATGCTGGCCTTGGCCGTTTACCTGCCTTGGAAGGGCGAGGAAAAATACATCGGTGCCTTGGGCGCATTCATGATGGGCATGATTATCATCGCCGCCATCCAGCGCCTCGTCATCACGGGCATCGCCGAGATGTGGAGCTTCATGGAACTCCAGATGGTGAACAATTTCGGGATGCCGTTCAACTCCGGCCTCATCCCCACGGCGCTGGTGCTCATGGGCATTTTCTTCTTCGGCATGCGCTACGCTTCCCGCCGGGGCAAGGTTGACCTCTACGTGTTGGCCACGATGGCCGTGCTGTACGGCTTCTTCGCCTTTGGCTGGCAAAACATCTTGATAGCGCCCGTAGCGGCCCTTATTTTTCATTTCGGCTTGCGCAATGCAGACCGCCACCTCGTGCAGGTGCTGATGTTCAGCGCAATCATGGCCGTGGTCGGCTTCTCCACCATCGGCGTGGTGCTGGTACGTGCCAACGTGGACCCACCCGTGAACATGAACAAGCCCAGCGACCCCATCCGCCTGCTGTCCTACGTGAACCGGGAGCAGTACGGCGAGCGCCCGCTGCTCTTCGGCACCGACTTCGACTCGCAGCCGATTGACAACGACATCACGCCCCGCTATGGCCAAGTGGTGAAAATGGAGGGCGGCAAGGAAGTGCACAGCTACGAAATCACCGACGAGAAAGTATCCTACAAATACAACGCCGACGACAAGCACCTCTTCCCCCGCATGGGCGACGACACCCAAGGACGCCCCGAAAAATACCGGGCTTGGGTGGACAAGCCAACGGGCGAAATCACCTTCGCCGACAACATGACCTACATGTTCCGCTACCAGTTCGGCTGGATGTACTGGCGCTACTTCGCCTGGAACTTCATCGGGCGGCAGAACGGCGAACAGGGCTACTACTCTTGGGACAAGAAGAGCGGCAACTGGGAAAGCGGCATCAAGTTCATTGACGAGGCAAGGCTCTACAAGGCCGACAACCTGCCCGACTCGATGAAAAGCGACATGTCGAAGAACCACTACTTCTTCATCCCGCTGCTGTTCGGCCTGATGGGCTTGCTCTTCCATTTTTACAAAAAACCGGAAGACGCCACGGCGGTCATGGCCATGTTCCTCATCACGGGCCTCGGCATCATCATCTACTCCAACCAGCCACCGAACGAACCCCGTGAGCGGGACTACGTACTGGTGGGCTCCTTCCTGATTTTCTGCATCTGGATAGGCATGGGCGTGCTGGCCATCTACCAGCTTTTGCACGATAAAATCAGTGGAATCGGCGCTGCTGGCCTCGGCACGGTGCTGGCGCTTTCTGCCCCGTACCTGATGGGCAGCGAAAACTGGGACGACCACAGCCGGGCCGGCCACTACGGTGCCCGTGACTACGCTTCCAACTTCCTCAACAGCTGCCAACCGAACGCCATCATTTTCACCTACGGCGACAATGATACCTACCCACTCTGGTACGCCCAGGAGGTAGAGGGCATACGCCGTGACGTGCGGGTGGTCAACCTCTCGCTCATCCAAGTGGACTGGTACATCAACCTGCTGCGCCGCAAGGTCAACGATTCGCCGCCCATCAAGCTGACCATCCCTGCGGAGGCTTACCGGGGCAAAAAGCGCAATGCCGTTTACTACATCGCCAACCAAGACCAAGGCGAGATGCCAGCCGTCAAGGCGCTGGAACTGACGGGCGTGGACAAAGCCTCGAAGAACAACCGGGTGGACGCCGTTTTCCCTTCGGCCAATGTGTATATCCCGGTTGACTTGACGAAAGCTGGCGAACTCTACGGCATCACGCCCGGCGATAGCTTGGCGGTGACGGACAAGATTCCGCTCAAGATTCCGTTCCACAAAACGGGCAACCCCGACCTCTCCTACGTGACCAAGGACGAGCTGGCCGTGCTGGACGTCATCGCTTCCAACATCAACGACCGCCCGGTTTACTTCGCCGTGACCTGCCGCCCCGACAAGATGCTCGGCCTCGACGATTACATGCAATTGGAGGGCCTCGGCCTGCGCATCACGCCCATCAAGTCGCAGAGCGAGCAAGGGCTTTACGTCTATGGCTATGGCCGGGTGAACACCGACCTGCTCTACGAAAACGTGATGACGAAGTTCAAATGGGGCAATTTCGACACGCACCCGACCTTCATTGACCGCAGCTACGGCCCCAGCATCCAGAGCATACGGGTGGTGATGCTGCGTGCTGCCCGCCGCTTGGTGGACAAGGGCGAGAACGACAAGGCCGTTGCTTTGATGGAAAAATACTTGGCGTCGTTCCCGCACTACAATTTCCCCTACGACTGGAACACGATGCAGATGCTGAACGTGATGGTGCAGGCAGGCGGCTACGAAAAAGCCAAGCCGCACCTCCAGACGCTGGCAAAAGAAACCAAGCAACAACTGACCTTCCTCACTGGCCTCGGCCCTGAACTTTCAGGAAAAGATAGTAGCTTTGAGCAAGATTTGCAGTTGTTCATGAACGTGAAGGACCTGCTCACCAGATCTGTCGAGAGCCAAAAAGACGAGGCTTTCAAGAAGGAATTGGACGAGATGTTCGCTCCGTTTAAATAGGGATGAGGAACGAGGGAAGAGGGATGAACATACAGGGCTGTCATCCCTCATCCCTTCTCCCTCATTCCTAACTTACCTAACCATGAAGAAAATAGGAAAGCCGGTCAAGTCCTTTGAGCGGTTGGAGAAAATAGCCGAAGCTTACGGCGCACATGCGGGCGCACCTGCCCTCGATTTTTCAAATACGGAAATAGCTTTTGCGGGGAAAAACAACGACGAGCTGAAGAAAACGGAGTGGCTGTTCAAGCTGATGAACAACCGCCACCTCGTCAACATCGGCTCGAAGCTGGGCATTTTGGGCACCAAAATCCCGCTGCCGTTCTTCGAGACCACGGTGAAGGCGACGATTTTCAAGCAGTTCTGCGGCGGCACGACCTTGCTCGAATCCCAGCCCGCCATCGAGCGGCTGCACCAGCAGGGCGTGGACTCGGTGCTCGACTATGGGGCCGAGGCCAAGGAGTCGGAAGAGGACTTCAACCGCACCATGAACGAGAACCTGCGGGCCATTGACTTCGGGGCCACGCTGCCCTCCGTGCCAGTCATCAGCACCAAGATTACGGGCCTCGCCCGCTTTGAGCTGCTGGAGCGGGTGAGCAGCCAGCCATCGCTCACTACCGAGGAGCGGGGCGAGTTCAAGAACGTGCTCAAGCGCATTGATGCCATCTGCCACCATGCCGCCCAGCAGAACATGGGCGTGTTCATTGACGCTGAAGAATCGTGGATTCAGCCTGCCATTGACCTGCTCGCCAACCGAATGATGAAGCGCTACAACAAGGAAAAAGTGGTGGTTTACAACACCTTCCAGATGTACCGCCACGACAGGCTGTCATTTTTGATGGAGTCGTTTGACCTGGCGCAAAAACAGGGCTACCTGCTCGGCGCCAAACTCGTGCGGGGCGCCTACATGGAGAAGGAGCGCAAACGTGCCGAGGACATGGGCTACCCATCGCCCATCCAGCCCAATAAGGAGGCTACCGACCACGACTACGACCTCGGCATCTCGTTTTGCCTTGATAATTTTGAGAAAATAGCCGTCTGCTGTGCTTCCCACAATGCTACCAGCAACCTAAAAATGGCGCAGCTCATCGCCCAGAAAAACCTGCCGAAAAACCACGCCCACCTGCAGTTCTGCCAATTGCTCGGCATGAGTGACATCATCACCTTCAACCTCGCCAAGGCGGGCTACAACGTGGCCAAGTACATGGTGTATGGCCAAGTGAAGGAGGTCATTCCCTACCTCATCCGCCGCACACAGGAGAACACCTCAGTGACGGGCGACGTGAGCCGGGAACTCGACTTGGTGATGAAGGAGGTGAAGCGGCGGGG
>JALOMF010000581.1 GCA_025455635.1 Saprospiraceae bacterium
GTTGATTAATTCGTTGTTGGGATTGTTTAGTTGTTGGGATTGTTGGATTGTGAAGTTTGTCGCCTAGCGGCAAGCACCCAGCAATCAAGCAATCAAACAAGCTGACAATCGCTTAATTCCCAGCTACATTGATGTCCATGCCGTCTTGCAAGTTGATTTGACCTGAAACGACGATTTCCACACCAGCTTCCACGCCTTCCTTGATTTGGACTTTGTTGCCAAAAACACTGCCCGTGACCACTGGCCGCAGCACTGCTTTGTTGTTTTCGACGACATAGATTTTTGCATCCTGCAAACTTCCCACGATAGCCTCCCTTGGCACCGAAAGCACTTGCCTCGAAGCGCCACCTTTGAAATACACGGTGCCAGTCATGCCCGATTTGAGCACATCGCCTGTGTTTGCAATCTCAATTTCCACCAAATAGCGGCGAGAAAGGTCTGCGTTCACATCAATGAATGTTACGGTTCCCTCAAAATTTCGGTCGGGAAACAGGTCGGCCTTCATGCCGATTCGCTGCCCTTTTTTCACGGTCACGACCTGTTCTTCGGTGAGGTAAACCTGCATTTTCAATCGGCTGATATTGGTTATCATCGCCAGTTGCATGCCCGGGGCTACCAGCGAGCCTTTTTCTATCATTTTGTTGGTGACAAAACCGGAAATCGGTGCCTTGATGTAGCTCATCGAAATCTGTTTTTCGGAGCCTTTGATTTGTTGCTTCAAGTTGTCAATTTGAATTTTGACATCGTCAATTTGCTGCTGCGTGACACCACCTTCGCCCAGTAGCCGCTGCAAACGGGTAAGGTCGTTTTCTGCTTTCGCAAGATTGGTCTTCGTCGTTTCCATTTGGATGCGGAGCAGGTCGTTGTCCACAGTGGCGAGATTGGCACCAGCCTGCACCACTGAACCGTTGTCAAAATTCAGGCTGATGACCTTGCCGGCTGTTTCGCTCGAAATGGCCACTTTTTTGAAGGGCGCAAAGTTTCCAACCACATTGAAATTGCCTTCCAAGTTTGCCATTTCGGCTTTGCCAGTCACGACTGGAATAATGGTGTTGCGTTCTTGTGAGGCTTTTGCGTTTTCTTCCAGCTTTGCCTTGTTTTGGCCAAGCTTGGTGTAAGCGAAGTAACTCAAGCCACCGAGGACCAATGCCCAGATTAGATATTTAATGATTCGGTTCATTTTGAATTGAAGATTTGTAGTTGGGTATTTTATTCCTCAACTTATATTAATAGGTGTAAATTTTTTAATGCGGTTTCTTTGTCGGGAAATGAATTTCCCGGCTACTCAATCATGCGCAACAACATCCCGTTGGTGCTTAGGATGTCGATTTCGGCAAGTTTGATTTGGGCCAACGTAGTGATGTAGTTTGATTGCGTTTGGCGGAGCGAAGTCTCCGCATCCAACAGTTCGGTGATGGGCGCAAGTCCTTCCTTGTATCGGCTCTGCGAAACCCGGTAAACCTCCTCCGCCACTTTTCGGATGGCTACGATGCTTTCCAAGGTGTTCTGGTTTGTTTTCAAAGCGGAGATGGCTGCTTCGTTGGAGAGTTGGAGGCCGAGCTTGGCCAAGCCGTAATCCAAGTTGGTCTGTTGCAGGTTCAAATTGGCCGTTTGTATCTTGCTGTTTTTGAAGAAACCGTCAAAAATCGGCACATTGACACGCAGGCCGACTTGTGAAAAATCGGTCCAGAAGTTGCCGTTTCCAAGCTCGTTCAATTTGTTGGACTGCCATAAATAATTGTAGGCGCCGTAGATGGATAGGGTAGGGAAGTAGCTGGCCTTCCATCGCTCAACGTCAAGTTGGTAAAGTTGCTCTTGCTTTTTCAAGATGAGCAAGTCTGGTTTCAACGTGTAATTTGGTTGAGCCATGATGACACCGACCTCATCGAACATTTTTTCAGAAATGGTGTCCGTGAGCACGATGGAAGTTTCGAGCGGCATGTTCATCGTGAACTTGAGCGCCTGTTCCGCCTGCGCTATTTGCAAGTTGAGGTTCATCACCTGCGTTTCTAGGTTGGATTGCTGCACTTGCAACCTGTCAACATCTATTTTTTTTCCAAAACCGTTCTCGTATTGTTTGCGAGTGACCGTCAGGAGGCCCTTGATTTGCTGGATATTGGCATCCAAAAGACCACGTTGGGTACGGCTCAATTGTATCTGGTAGTACAGCTTCGCAACTTCGTTCACCACTTGGTCTTTGCTTTTTTCGAGCACCAGCTTGTAAAAATCGGTCAGCTCACGGGAGGCACGCACCCCCAGCAGCCATGTTTTGTTGAAAACCATTTGGTCGAGTTGGATACCAGCTCCTGCGTTCCATTTGGTGCCGAACTGCACCTGGGCGAACTCTCCAGGTTGGCCTCCGAAAAATTCGGCAGGCACGAAGCTGGTTTGCACCTCGATGTTGTTGATGAAATTTGCATTGGCATTGACTTGAGGCAAGCCGCTACTCAGCGACTCTCGCACCAGCTCATTTCCCTTGGCTATTTCAAGTTGTGCCTTTTTGACACTTGCATGATTGGCCACGGCGTACTTCATGGCCGTCTTCAGGTCAATTGGCTGCTGCGCATGGAGCAATTGACCCAAGAGCAGCAATAAGGCAAAAGGCAGCCATTTCAGGTAGATTTTAGTTTTTTTCATCATTGGTCACATTTAGATTTAGCGTTGGCGTCATGCAGTAGCGCCAACAGCTTTTGCCATCAGTTTACTTCGTTATATTTATGCCAGAGCCGCAACCCTTTGGGCGTGGCAATGGCGTGAATGTGGTAGTTGTGAAGCTCCCAAATCATTTCTTTTCTTGAAAACTTGGAGTTGGGGTTGGCCATTTCCTCAACAATCATATAAGTCGCTTTGGCATAGATTCTGGCAATCACCTGCGGATTTACATCAGCCCGGTAGTTTCCTTCTGCAATCCCTTTTTCGATGTTCCTGACTATGGTGTTGATGATGTGCTCATCCTGTTTTTTCATCAGGGTTTCCCATGATTTGAAGT
>JALOMF010000582.1 GCA_025455635.1 Saprospiraceae bacterium
GCTGCGCATTTTGGCCAAAAAATTCCCGAAGGTGCAAGTGGAGGCCAAGGCCCTCGGCGACCAAGAAGTGGAAGAAATGGCCTTTTTTTCCAGCGAGGTGTCCACGGGCATCAGCAGCCTGGTCAATTTCCACACCACCCACGAGGAGGTGGCTCGGGTGCAGGTCACGACCCTGAAAAAATATTGCGGAGCAAAAAAAATACGGGAAGTCAGCTTCCTGAAATCGGACACCGAGGGCTACGACCTGCCCGTGCTGCGTGGCTACGACTGGGCCGGGCAGCCGCACCCACGGGTCATCGTCTGTGAGTACGACAACCACAAGGCCCGCTCCCTCGGCTACGACCTCGTGGAACAGGCCGCCTTGCTCACGCAAAACGGCTACCAGTTCCTCGTGTCGGAGTGGCACCCGCTCGAAGACTACGGGCGTGGCCACAAATGGCGCCGCTTCGTCACCGACCCCGTGCTCGCCAACGGCGAAAAATCGTGGGGCAACATCATCGCAGTTAAACCGGCAGACTGGCAGGCTTTGCTCGCCGTCGCTGCCAAATTTGGGAAGGTGGATGCTTGATATTGGATGCTTGATACTTGATGCTCGCACGGTATCCAGTATCCAGTATCCAATATCCAGTGTCCAGTGTCCAGCATCCAGCATCATGTTCAAAAAAATAAAAAACGGCATCCGCCGCCGCTACTTCGACTTCCAGCCCTACAAGAAGAAAATGGACATCAAGGGCATTGACGCTTGGTTCTTTTATGCCACCGAGCAGGCACGGGAATGGTACGACCCGCTCAAGCCCTACGCCCTGTTGGAGTACGAGTGGGTGTTGAGAAACGTGCGGCTGCAAGGCCAGCGCATCGCCGACTGCGGCTCGCACCACGGCCAGTACAGCGTCGTTTTTGCCGCTGGCGCAAAGGGCGACTGCCAGCTCCTCGCCGTGGACCCCATGCCCATGAACTGCACGCTGACCGAGGTGAACCTGCTGCTGAACGGCCTCCACGGCCGCATCGAGCAGTGCGCCATCACTACGAAGGAGACCGACATCCGCTTCTCGAACCAGAGCAACGGCTTCATCTCCGAGAGCGGCGGCATGGTGGTGAAGGGCCGCAAACTGAGCGCCCTCATGCCCGATGCGCAGGTGGTGAAATTGGACATCGAGGGCCACGAGTTCGCCATGCTCCAACAGGCGCTGGACGAGCTGCCGAGCGTCCACACGTGGATTATCGAGGTACACCCCACGGCCACTGACGACCCGAACAAGCTGGCCCAGTGGCTGCTCGACAAGGGCTACCGCCTAGACTGGGTGAACCGGGAAAAGAACATCGTCGAGCCGTACCAAATGGGCACGAAGTGGGCGATACACACGACGATTTTTGCGAGGAAATAGTCCTTCCTTTTCTTTAATTTTGTGAAACGCACAAATTTCAAAGTCATGAAAATTCAAGGATTAGACCGGATAACTTTCGACCCGTTGGTGATGGGTGGCAAGCCCTGTATCCGGGGTATGCGGGTCACGGTCGGAATGATTATCGGGCTGGTGGCTTCCAACGCAAGCCATGCCGAAATATTGAAATCCTATCCTTATCTCGAAGAAGAAGACATACGCCAAGCGCTTTCCTATGCTGCTTGGAGGGTTGAGGAACGGGAAGTGCCACTGGTTGCCGCATGAAAATACTGATAGACATGAACCTCTCTCCGGATTGGGTTCTATTGTTTCAAAATGAAGGCTGGGAGGCCGCTCACTGGTATTCAGTAGGTGAATACAATGCCCCCGATTATCAGATTATGCAGTGGGCGAAGGCCAACGGGTATTTGGTTTTCACGCACGACCTGGATTTTGGCACTTTACTAGCCGCTTCAAAGGATGCTGGGCCTAGTGTTTTTCAAGTGAGGATGCAGGAAGTCAGGCCGGATATTATTGGCAAAATGGTTGTCGAATCCTTGCGCCGATTTGAACCAGAATTGAAGGCAGGGGCCATTGTCACCGTGAACGAAATCAAGGGAAAAGTGAGAATACTACCCCTCTAAGCCTCCATCTTACCTACCATGAAAATCTCCCTCGTCATCCGCTGTTTCAACGAAGAAAAACACATCGGGCGCCTGCTCGCTGGGGTGATGGAGCAGACCGTGAAGGATGTCGAAATAATTGTGGTGGACTCAGGTTCAACGGACGCTACCGTAAGCATTGCCTCCAATTTCCCCGTCAAGATAGTGCCCATCCGCCCACAGGATTTTTCGTTCGGCTATGCGCTCAACGTGGGCTGTGCTGCCGCAACGGGCGATATTTTGCTGTTTGCCAGCGCCCATGTTTACCCGGTTTACAACGACTGGCTGGAGCTGATGATGCGCCCATTTTACGAAGATGAAAAAATCGGGCTGGTCTATGGCAAGCAGCGGGGCTGCGAGCTGAACAAGTACAGCGAGCACCAGATTTTTGCGAAGTGGTTCCCCGAAGAAAGCACGATGAACCAGCCGCACCCCTTTTGTAACAACGCCAACTGCGCCATCCGCCGCAGCCTGTGGGCCGAGCAGCCTTACGATGAGGCGCTCACTGGCCTCGAAGACCTCGACTGGGCCAAAAAGATGCTCGCCAATGGCCGCCGAATCGCCTACCAGGCCGGGGCGACCATCATCCATGTGCATGAGGAGGCTTGGAAAAACGTCTTCAACCGCTACCGCCGGGAAGCCATCGCCCTGCGTTTGATTCAAAAAAACGAGACCTTCAACTTCCTGACCTTCTTGACTTTATTTTGGAAAAATGCCCGCCACGACTGGCAGCAGGCGCTGCACGACGGGGTGTTCCTGCGGGAGTTTTTCAGCATCCTGCTGTTCCGCTACAACCAGTTTTGGGGCACGTACAAGGGCTACAAGCAATCCTACCTGATGGACAACCAGGTGCGGGAGCGGTTTTATTACCCGAAGGGGCATTTGTCAAAGAAAGGAAGCGAAGCGGAGGAACGGCGGCGGGAATTGTATTGGGATTTG
>JALOMF010000086.1 GCA_025455635.1 Saprospiraceae bacterium
AACCCGGGCAGGCGTGCAGCATGAAATGCCCCCGCACGATTTCAAAATAGGTGACATAAACGGCATTGTTCACATGCCCCAGCGGGTCGAGGTCGCTCCAGCGTATTTGGATGGGGAGGGAGAAATGGAAGTTGTCGAGTTGCATTGGATGATTTTTTTTGGGGCAATATTAGGACTTCGTTAGGGTTGCTGGAAGAAATAAATCCAAAACCTATTGGGGCGGATGGTAAGCAAGGATTTTCCCAGATTCACGTTTTGCCTGAAATGTCTTTCCCCAAAACCCCTACCTTCGCACCGCACCGCCAGAACATACATGCCCGATGGTTCAATGCCAAATCACAAAAGCCTAATTTAAGGTAAAATGAAGCATCTCCTTCTTCAACTATGTTTGGTCGTAGTCATTCCAAAATTATACTGTCAAGAAAATCAAATGCGGCCAATTGACGCATTGGTAAACAGCAAAGACCCAGCTTGGCCATTGGTCACTGAGTGGATAAGTACAGCAAAAAATAAAGTCGAGGTCTTGGCGAAGGATGCAGCCAAAGCCGACTCCGCATTGTACTGGACACAAGTATCAACGAAATCAACAATGGGTGCTATCATTTATGAAACAGGTGGAATTTTGGTGGACAATGGCTGGATAAGAATACTGGGCAGTGGTTCGGAAAGGATGCAAAGAAGCCTACCAGATTGGAACAAGGGGAAGACGTTTGATGAATATGGGCAAGCTCCGCCTTTCCTACTTGTGGCAGACGATGCGATTGGCGGTTTTTTTGCACTGAACGGAGGCTATTTTGGTGAAAAAGACTTGGGCATGATTTACTATTTCTCGCCCGACAACCTACAATGGGAGCCGCTGGAAATGGGTTATTCCGACTTTGTTTTTTGGGCTTTCACAGGCAACCTAGAAAAATTCTACAAAGGCTTGCACTGGAAAAAATGGAAAGAAGAAGTTGAAAAAATGGGGGCAGATAAGGCAGTAAACTTCTATCCCTTTCTATGGACAAAATATGATGATTTGGAGGATTTAAGCAGAAGGCCAGTTCCTGTTGAGGAAATCTGGGGTGTTCAAATGGACATCAAGAAACAGTTAGAGAAAAAGCATTAACCGTTGGGAATATTTGCTTTTTATTTCCCGCATCAGATACCCAAACGGGCATGCGTCTTTGCCAAAAACCCCTACCTTCGCACCGCAACGCCAGAACATACATGCCGGATAACTGTTAGTCTCAAATTCACGGCAAACCCAGTCTTTTTTACATGGCAAAGAAATCGAAAGTTAGCAGTGGGCAGTTGGCAGTTGGCAGTCCAGTGCCTGCAACACCCGAAAGCATCGCCCAAGTCGGCAATCCCCAATCGTCAATCGTCAATCGTCAATCGTCAATCCTCGACGACGACGTCATCGAAATCATCGGCGCCAAAGAGCACAACCTCAAGGACATCTCCCTGCGCATTCCCCGCAACAAGCTCGTGGTCATCACGGGCATCAGCGGCAGCGGCAAGTCGTCGCTGGCTTTCGACACCATCTATGCCGAGGGGCAGCGCCGCTACATGGAGACTTTCAATGCCTACGCCCGGCAGTTCCTCGGCGAGATGGAGCGCCCCGACGTGGAGCAGATAACCGGCCTAAGCCCCGTCATTTCCATCGAGCAAAAAACCACAGGGAGGAACCCCCGCTCCACCGTCGGCACCATCACGGAGGTTTATGACTTCATGCGCCTGCTCTACGCCCGCATTGGCGAAGCCTACTCGCATATTTCCGGCAAGAAGATGGTGCGCTACACCGAGGAGCAGATGTTGGACGAAATCATGGAGCAGTTCAACGGCAAGAAGGTGATGCTGCTCGCCCCCCTCGTGCGGGGCCGCAAGGGCCACTACCGGGAGCTGTTCGACCAGATGCGCAAGCAGGGCTACACCAAGATGCGGGTGGACGGCGAGGTGCTCGACATCACCCCCGAAATGCAGGTGGACCGCTACAAAGTCCACGACATCGAACTGGTGGTGGACAAATTGAGCGTGGCCAACGAGCGGCGGGAACGCATCTCTGGCTCGATGCAAACGGCCTTGAAGATGGGGAACGGCCTCATCATGGTCTTAGGTATGAGGGATGAGGCATCAGGAATGAAGGGCGCAGGAGCCGATCATCCCTCATCCCTCATCCCTCATCCCTCAAGTCATCCCTCATCCCTCATCCCTCATCCCTCTCTGACCGTTTTCTCGAAGCATTTGATGGATGCAGAACACGGCCTCAGCTACGAGGAGCCGTCGCCCAATTCCTTCTCCTTCAACTCGCCCTACGGGGCCTGCCCCAGTTGCAACGGCCTCGGCCAAATCAACGCCGTGGACATGGCCAAGGTCATCCCCGACGGCACGAAGAGCATCAACGAGGAGGGCATCGTGCCCTTCGGCGAGGTGCGGGACAATTACACCTTCAAGCAGCTCAAGGAGATTGCGAAGCAATACAAGTTCACCTTCGATACGCCCGTGAAGGACATCCCCAAGGCGGGGTTGGACGTCATCCTGCACGGCGGCGGCGAACCCATGAAACTGCCGTCCATCAGCAGCGACAACGAATGGGTGTTCAGCTTGGCGCAGGAGGGGCTGTTCAAACAACTCAAGCGCTGGTACGAGGAGACGAGCAGCGAAAAAATCAGGCAGTGGGCCGAGGATTTCATGACCGTGGATACCTGCCCCGAATGCCAGGGCCAGCGCCTGAAAAAAGAGAGCCTGCACTTCAAAATTGCGGAGCGCAACATCGCCGAGCTGGCCGACATGGACATCCAGGCCCTCGCCGATTGGATGGGCGAACTCGACAACAAGCTGACAGACAGGCAGTTAACCATCGGCAAGGATGTTTTAAAGGAAATCCGTCTGCGCATCGGCTTCCTGCTGCACGTCGGGCTGGACTACCTCTCGCTCAACCGCACGGCCCGTACCCTCAGCGGCGGCGAAAGCCAGCGGATTAGGCTCGCTACGCAAATCGGGTCGCAACTGACGGGCATCACCTATATCCTCGACGAGCCGAGCATCGGGCTGCACCAGCGGGACAACCAGCGCCTCATACAGGCCCTGCGGGAACTCACCGACATCGGCAACACGGTGCTGGTGGTGGAGCACGACAAGGACATCATGCTCGCCGCCGACTACCTGATTGACCTCGGCCCCGGCGCCGGCAAGCACGGCGGCGAACTCGTCGGCGAGGGCATCCCCAGCAGTTTTTCGCAGATGAGCACCCTCACGGCGGACTACCTGAACGGCAAGCGCCAAATAGAGGTGCCGAAAAAGCGCCGCACGGGCAACGGCCACCACCTCGAACTGACGAAAACCACGGGCCACAACCTGAAAAACGTGACGCTGCGCCTACCGCTCGGTACTTTTACTTGCGTAACGGGCGTGAGCGGGAGCGGCAAATCCTCGCTCATCAACGAGACGCTTTACCCGATTTTGCGGCAGCATTTTTACAAAAGCGTGCAGCGGCCCTTGGCTTTTGGGGAGATAAAAGGGCTGGAACATTTGGACAAGGTCATCGAGATTGACCAGTCGCCGATTGGCCGCACGCCACGCTCCAATCCGGCCACTTATACCAACCTTTTCAGTGAAATCCGCAACCTGTTCACGGGTTTGCCGGAGGCAAAAATCAGGGGCTACAAGGCTGGGCGGTTCAGTTTCAACGTGAAAGGAGGGCGCTGCGAAACATGTCAGGGCAGCGGCCAGCGGGTCATCGAGATGAACTTTCTGCCTGACGTATATGTGGAATGCGAGACCTGCCTTGGCCGCCGCTACAACCGGGAAACATTAGAAGTTCTATATAAAGGCAAAAGCATCAACGACGTGCTGAACATGACGGTGGAGGAAGCGACCATTTTCTTCGAGCCGGTGCCGAAAATCCACCGCAAGTTGAAGACGCTGAACGACGTGGGACTCGGTTATATCACCCTCGGCCAGCAGGCCACCACCCTCAGCGGCGGCGAGGCGCAGCGGGTGAAACTTGCAGAGGAACTCTCGAAAAAAGATACGGGCAACACCCTCTACATCCTCGACGAACCCACCACGGGCCTTCATTTCGAGGACATCCGCCACCTGCTGCGGGTGCTGAACAAGCTGGTGGAAAAGGGCAACACCGTCCTCGTCATCGAGCACAACCTCGACGTGGTGAAAACGGCGGACTGGATCGTGGACATGGGCCCCGACGGCGGCGGACGTGGCGGCAACATCGTGGTGGAGGGAACGCCGGAGACGGTGGCGAAGAAGAAGGGGAGCTTTACGGGGGAGTTTTTGAAATTGGAGTTGAATTGAGCCAGTTTTCTTGTAGTTTTGTAATCAAATGATTGTCAATGATTAAGCATCTGAAAATAAGCCATTTTAAGTCCATCCGGGAGATGGAACTGGACTGCAAGCGGGTAAACGTGTTTATTGGGGAACCGAACAAGGGGAAGACGAATATTTTGGAGGCGCTCAGTCTTTTGTCGAAGAATTTACCGGAAAGGTTTGCAGATACGTTCAGATTTACTGATGTGTTAGATTTGTTTTATGATTTTAATGCTGAAAAACCTATTAGAGTTTCTATTGATAACTATGAGGGTCAACTATTTTATAAACTGCAAAAGAATAAGTTTGGTTTCTTTGAAAGAAAAGATGGAATAAATGAGGAAATATTTAGTGTGGATATTAAAGGACATTGGGATTCTTATTCAAGAACAAGTGGACTACCTATTCTTTTTTATAAGTTCAATGGCAATCTTGATAGTTTTAATGGGGAAGACATTAGTGGGTTAACGCCGCCCGATGGCAACAATATCCCATTGCTATTATATTCAAATCCTTATTTAAAAAAGATAATATCGGATTTTATTGAAGAAAATGGTTATCATCTTGGCATTAACCCTGCGAAGAGAGAAATTACATTATCTAAGATAATGGGCAAAGATGTACTCAATTATCCCTATGTGATAGTTTCAGAGACAATCAAGCGCATCATATTCCTCATGCTCGCCATCGAAAGCAATAAAAACTCAACCCTGCTTTTTGACGAGCCAGAAGCACATACCTTCCCGTTCTACACCAAATACATCGCTGAACGAATCGCATTAGACACAACCAACCAGTATTTCTTGACCACGCACAACCCTTATCTTTTATCATCCATTATATCCAAAACACCTACCGAGGACTTATCTGTAGGCGTCGTTTATATGGACAATTATGAAACTAAAATTCATATTATCCAACCTGACCAATATGAAGAACTGACAGATGCCGATGTTTTCTACAACCTAGAACACCTTACCGAAGCATGATTCTTTTAGAAGGAAAACCAGATGAAGTTTTGGTACGGGCGCTAGGTGTACCCCGAAAAGAAGTAAGCATAGCGAGGGACAAATTCCGAGTTTGCATCAAACTTTCAAAAATGCAGCGTTCTAAAGGAATGGTTGACCAAGACCCAGGCACATCCCAGCCAGAATATATAGAAAAACTTCGATTGACAGAAGAAAAACACCGAATACGCATATACTACGAAAGCAAGCGGAAAAACAAAGTCATCATGCTCTCTCCCCGCCTCGAAGAATGGCTCATTTTCACCACTCAATCCGCTGGCCTAAAAATGTCCGACTTTGGCCTCTCTGAAAAGGGCAACGAACTCCACCGTGAAATCAACGGCAGGCTACAAGCCGTACAGAAGCTAATTGAAAAACTGCTGGAAGTCAAAAGTGACGGTATGCTTTTCTTGAAACAGCATTTAAACGACTGACCAATCAAACGCCCCACAGCCCCACCGGATACCTCCCCTCCTTCGTCATCTCGGCAAAAGCCGCCTGCACCATTTCCTTATCCTCCCGGTAGGTGACGCCGTACCATTTCTCATCATTAGGCAGTACCTCGAAGCTAGCCGTGCCGCTGTTGATGAGGTCGTTGGCGAAGCTGGAGATGTAGAACTCGGCCTTGGGATTGGCAGCGTTTTTGGCCACAAACTCATTGAACCCACCTTGCAGCAGCTCGAAGATATGCGGATGGAAGCCCCAGATATTCATTGAAACGAGGGCAGCGGCGTCGAGTGGCGTCTTGCCGTTTTCGCCGTTGTAAAAAATGCCCTCCGCTGTTTCTTCGATGCCCGTGCATTCGGTCACAGTGCGCAGGAGCTTGTTCTCGTCCATGGAGCAGACGCCACGGGACACGGCGCCGTTTTCCGAAAGGGTATTTTTCAGCACATAGCCCACCATCGCATAATTGGTTGGCTTGCAGCAATTTATGAGGAAATCGGCCATTTTTTCAAACCCCGAATAGCCGTAAAAATCGTCGGCGTTGATGGCCACGAACGGCTCGTTCACCACATCTTTCGCCACCAAAACGGCATGGCCAGTACCCCAAGGCTTGGCCCGCTCCACTTGCCCTTCCACGGCTGGCACGAAAGAGTCCGGGCCTTGAAAGGCATACTCCACGGCGATTTTGCACTCCCATCGGCTGCCGATTTTCTCTTTGAACTCCTGCTCAAAGTCCCGCCGGATGACGAAGACCACCTTGCCGAAGCCTGCCTTGATGGCGTCGTAAATCGAAAAATCCATGATGGCCTCGCCAGCTTGGCCGACCTCGTCAAGTTGTTTCAGGCCACCGTAGCGGCTGCCCATGCCAGCGGCAAGTATGAGTAGTGTGGGTTTCATTTTTACGAAGTGAAAAAGTTAATGTGAAAAGAAAAAAGTGGGGGTTCGTTTGGGATTGCAAACATAGTAGTTTTTGGCAATTTGGCAGACCTCGGCTCCGCTAGCGTGTATTTTGAAATCCAGGTTACTGTTTTATAAAACGACGATTGGTTGTAGCATGGGTGCAGGCCAACTTGAAAACCCTACCTACCGTACTAAGTATTGGTAGGAAAAGATTCAATTGCGATAGGTGAAAAAAAAATCCCCGATTCGGAGCACCGAACCGGGGATTATCGTTTAAAAATCTTAATACTTATTCCTCTTCAGAAGAAGCATCGGCCACGACAGCGGCTGATTCCTCCACAACTGCTGGAGCTACTGGTTCTTCAACTACCGCAGCTGCCTCTTCGACAACTGGCGCAGCAGCTTTAGCTTTGGCCACAGGTGCCGGCGGCGGTGGCGGTGGTGTTTCACCACCCAACTGCTCTTTCAGTTGGCTGAACACTGCCAAATCGCCGAGGGTAGAGCTGACAACAGTTGCCTGCTGCTTCTTCACCGTCTGGCGGACCTCGTCCACTTCTTTGTCCTTCTCTTTTTTCACCGTCTCATCAGCCTCACGACGGATGTCGTCGAGGTAGCGGGTGTGGGAAACCAAGAGGCGCTTGTCGTCACGGTTGAACTCAATCACCTTGAAAATCAACACTTCTTCCAATTCGGCAGTAGAGTTATCTTCTTTCTTCAGGTGCTTGATGGGGGCAAATGCCTCCAAGCCGTGTGGCAACTGCACGATGGCGCCACGGTCGTCACGGCGTACCACTGTGCCTTCGTGGTAAGAGCCAACTGGGAATACGTTCTCGAAAGTATCCCAAGGGTTCTCCTCGGTCTGCTTGTGGCCGAGGGACAGCTTGCGGTTGTCCTTGTCCACTTCGAGTACGAGTGCGTCAATTTCAGCCCCAACCTTGGTGAACTCGGATGGGTGCGAGTAACGCTTCGTCCAAGATAGGTCGGAGATGTGAATCATGCCGCCGATACCGTCTTCCATTTCCACGAACACGCCGTACTGCGTGAGGTTTTTCACCTTCACCTTGTGGCGGCTGCCCACTGGGAAACGCTCGCTGAGGGCCTCCCAAGGGTCGTTCGTAAGCTGTTTGATGGAAAGTGACATCTTGCGCTCGTCGCGGTCAATGGTAACGACCTTGGCTTCCAGTTCAGCGCCCATTTTGAAGTAATCCTTGGCGTTGATTTGCTGGTTGCCCCAAGATACCTCCGATACGTGGATAAGACCTTCCACGCCCGGCATCACTTCGAGGAATGCGCCGTAGTCTTCTACGTTCACGACCTTGCCTTTGATGGTGTCGCCCTCTTTGATATTGGCAGAGAGAACTTCCCATGGGTGCGGTTGCAACTGCTTGAGACCCAAGGAGATACGCTTTTTGTTCTCGTCGAAATCGAGAACGGCCACGTTGATCTTCTGGTTGAGGTGCAGCACTTCGCTTGGGTGGTTGATACGGCCCCAAGAGATGTCGGTGATGTAGAGCAGACCGTCCACGCCACCGAGGTCGAGGAACGCACCGAAGTCGGTGATGTTCTTGACCAAACCTTCGAGTACTTGACCTTTTTCGAGGCGGCCGATGATGGCATCACGCTGCTCGGCGAGGTCGCTCTCGATGAGGGCTTTGTGTGAAACGACTGCGTTCTTGATGGTTTCGTTGATTTTGACAACTTTGAACTCCATCTGTTTGCCCACGAACTGGTCGTAGTCAAGGATAGGCTTGATGTCAATCTGCGAACCTGGGAGGAAGGTCTCCAAGCCGCTGCAATCCACGATAAGACCGCCTTTGGTCTTGCTGATAACCGTACCACGGATGACCGTGCCGTTTTCGAAGGAATCTTTGAGGGATTCCCAAGCTTTCAGCAATTTGGCCTTGCGGCGGCTGAGCACGAGCTGGCCTTTTTCGTCTTCTTGGCGCTCCACGTACACGTCCACTTTGTCGCCTGGCTTCAGGTCGGGCATGTCTTTGAAATCGCCAACGGACACGAGACCGTCAGACTTGAAGTTGAGGTCGAGTACCACGTCGCCGCTGGTGATGGAAGTGACCGTAGCAGCTACAACTTCGTTTTCCAGCAAAGAGCTGAGCGTCTTGTCGTACTGTGCCGTGAAACGCTCACGGTCTTCTTTGGTATAGGAAACGCCGTGTTTGTTGGCAGAATCCCAATTAAAGTCATCGAACGCACCTGTGTTGCCAAGGAGCTCCTCAATCGGCACTACTTCGGGTTCGAGGTCGTCTTCTACTTGTTTTCTTGCCGGAATTTCAACGGCTTCGTCAGAGATGAGGTCGTCATTCTCTTCGATTTCTTCATTCGTCTTTTTCTCGTTGAGCATTGACAAATGTCTTTTTAAAAAGGTGAAAAAATAACGGACTGGAAGCTGTTCTCTGGAATATTGCCCATCGAAAGGGCAACACACCTGATTTTACTGCACAAACCGTCGGTGAACACTCGCTGGCGCAGGCTGTTGTTTTGTGAAATACACCCTTCGCCAAAAGCGGCGCAAAGGTAAACCTTCATGGCCGAGAAACCAAGCAGTACAAGGGTTTTATTTGGTTTCTCAGGTTCTTCAATACCTTTTCCCGACAGATTGACTTGTATTCGCCATTTTTGCAAGGCAAAAATTTTTGTGAAATGGAAAAAACACTGTTGAAAACTACTCCCAAAGCGTTCAAATACCTCGACTCCATGTCCGACCTGCTCGACAGCCGGTTCCGCATCCCCGGCACCGACATCCGTTTCGGGCTGGACTTCCTCGTGGGGCTGGTGCCTTACGCTGGCGACCTCGTCACCTTTGCATTTTCGGGCGTGCTGGTCGTGTCCATGGCCCGCAATGGCGCCAGCGGTATGGTACTGTTGAAAATGCTCGGCAATATCTTGCTCGATGCACTCGTAGGCAGCATCCCCCTGCTCGGCGACCTCTTCGACCTGAGCTTCAAGGCCAACCGCCGCAACTACAAATTGCTCAAAGAACACTACCACGAGGGCAAGCATGGCGGCAGTGGCATCCCCATTATTTTAACCTTGATTTTTGCGTTACTTTTGATGTCGGCACTCGTTATTTTCATGGCTTTCCAAATGCTGAACTGGACGGCTGAATTTATTCAGCAACTGCTTTAAATAATTGCCAACAGAAACTACAGGGGCATATTCGTGAGTTAGCTTTTCGACAGTTTACCAATGATGAAACTTAGCTACATACTGCCTGCTTTCCTGTTGAGTTGCCGACTGCTCTCTGCCCAAACAGCGGGCGGCGAGCCTGAAAATATCATCCCCAACCCCAGCTTCGAACTTTACGCATCGGCGCCCATCGGCTGGTTCTACAAAGGCGAACATTTTACCAACGTGATGAAATACTGGTCGTCGGCGAGCAATGCCAGCCCCGACGTCTTCGGCCCGAAGGTGCGTGTGCCCTCGCACTGGGACGAAAAAGGATTCGGCAAACAAGTGCCCCGCACGGGCCTGTCAATGGTCGGCATCACCACCTACGGCTGCGCCCAAGGCAAGCCGCACTGCCGGGAGTACATCGAAATCCAGCTCAGTGAGCCGCTCGTGCTAGGCCAAAGCTACATAGCCGAAATGTGGGTCAGCCACCTGCCCAAGTCACTGAGAACCAATAACTTAGGCTTCTATTTTTCCAAGGAAAAAATCGAGGAAATCACGGACGGCGTGCTAAACCACCCTCCGCAGGTGTACGGCGAGGACGTCCTTGAAGGCACCAACCGCTGGCTGAAAGTCTCCGGCAAATTCATCGCCGACACCGAGGCTGAGTACCTGACCATCGGCAACTTCTTCCCGGACAGCCTTACGCTCGCCAAGCCGGGCAACAACGGCAGCCTCCCCTTCGGCTACTATTATATCGAGGATGTTTTGGTAAAAAAAATACCGCCCATCCTGCCCATCCCCGTCCCCGACGATGACCTCTCCAATATCAAGCTCGAACCCGGCAAGGCCGTGCCGCTCCGGGATATTTACTTCGAGCACAACCGCTCGGAACTGATGCCCCGCTCCTTCGTGGAGCTGAGAAAACTGCTGAAAATCATGCAGGAAAATCCCCAGCTTGCCATCGAGGTCTGCGGCCATACCGACAGCATCGGCGACGACGAGCACAACCAAACCCTCTCCGAGAAAAGGGCCAAGGCCGTGGCAGAGTACCTGACCGGGAATGGCATCCCCACCGCCCGCACCCGCTTCAAAGGCTGCGGCAGTGCCCAGCCCGTCGCCGACAACGGCACACCGCAAGGCAGGCAGATGAATCGGCGGGTGGAGTTTATCGTGTTGCAGACGGAGTGAAGGGAATAGCTAGACAATTGGCAGACCGCACAGAAGTTCGGCATTGGGCAGGTCTTGTCGAACTGCCAACTGAATCCCCTACCTTTGCCCCGGCGTCCGCAAACCGACTGCCGTAAA
>JALOMF010000583.1 GCA_025455635.1 Saprospiraceae bacterium
CCTCTCCGACATGCACCCCTACAAGCACCATCCGGAGTGGTTCATGCGCTATGCTGGCAAGCTCTATTTCAATCCGGCCCTACCCGAAGTGCGCAACTACATCACCGAAGTCGTGACCGAAATCGTGATGGACTACCCGGTGGACGGCATTCACTTCGATGACTATTTTTACCCCTACCCAGCGCAGGGCGAGCTGCTGCCCGATGCGCAGGATTTTGCAAAATACGGTTTTGGCTTTGCCAGCATCGAAGACTGGCGGCGACACAATGTGGACATGTTCATCGGCCAAGTGTCGGGTATGCTGAAACGGAATGCGCCTGAGGTGAAGTTCGGGGTAAGCCCCTTCGGCGTCTGGCGCAACGTGAGCAAAGACCCCAAGCTCGGCTCCGGAACCCGTGCGGGCGTCAACACCTACGACGACCTCTACGCCGACGTGCGTGGCTGGCTCCAGAAAGGCTGGTTGGACTACGTGGCACCGCAGTTGTACTGGCACATCGGCTTCCCGGTCGCCGATTATGAAGTGCTGCTGAAATGGTGGGAGGACAATTCCTTCGGGCGGAATGTTTACGCTGGACACGCTGCCTACAAGCTCGGCGTCAACCAAGAACCAGCCTGGAACAGTCCCCTCGAAATCCCGAAACAGGTGCGGCTGAACCGGGCTACGGCGGGCATTGATGGCAGTATTTTCTACAATTTTACGTCGCTTCGCAAAAACCCTTACGGCGTCACCGATTCGCTTCGCAACAATTACTACCAGCTTCCGGCGCTGCTCCCACCGATGCCCCACAAAGGGCTGCCTACACCGCCGACCCCTGTCGTTTCCAAGCCACGATTGGTGAAAAAGAAAGGGCTGAAATTCGTTTGCAACCTCAAAGACCCAGAAAAAACAGCCAAGACCTTGGTCGTTTACCGCTTCGAAGACCGGATGCCCGGCGACTATCAAAACCCCGCCAATATCTTCAAAATCATCCGACTGAACGGGGAGCAAAGCATCGAGGTGGCCGACGAATCTGCGGCACTGGGCAAGACCTATACTTATACTGTCTCGACCATGAACGGCCAGCATACCGAGAGTTTATTGAGCAATTGGCGGGCCGTGAAAGTAGGGAAGCGCAGGCTGAAACGGGTGAAGTAGTTATGGAGGTTTGGAAGTATGAAAAAGGCCAGTCGCATTAACCGACTGGCCTTTTTTCATTAACGAATGGGTGCGACAAGCCATTTAATTGGCAATTTGAATTTGATGTTTGTAGCAGTCAATTGATATTCAAGCAATTGCCCATCGTAATTCGTAAATCGCAAAATCGTAAATCCTAAAACATCTCAACGCCCGCAAAGTGGAAAGCGCCTTCGATGGCAGCGTTCTCGTCGGAGTCGGAACCGTGAACGGCGTTCTCGCCCATGCTCTTGGCGTACTTGGCACGGAGGGTGCCAGGCTCGGCATTGGCTGGGTTGGTAGCACCGATGAGCGTGCGGAAATCCGCAACTGCGTTGTCTTTTTCCAAGATGGCAGCCACGATGGGGCCAGAGGACATGAAGTCAACCAATTCGCCATAGAACGGGCGCTCGGCATGTACAGCGTAGAACTCGCCAGCCTTGGCCTTTGTCAATTGGGTCATTTTGAGGGCAACGATGCGGAAGCCCGCAGCTGAGATGTCGTTGAGGATGGCACCGATATGGCCGTCACGGACGCCATCGGGCTTAATCATGGTCAAAGTCTTATTTCCAGACATTTTGAAAGGATTGAATGATTGAAGGATTGACGGATTGAATGATGGAAGGATTGAAGGGCAAGCCAAAAGGAAAAAACTAGCCCAAAAACCTACAATCTTTCAATCCTTGTTTTAAAAACGGGCGCAAAACTAATCTTTTCCATCTTTTTGCCTTAAATTCAAAGGTTAATTTTGGAATAATTGCATTTTTTGGGAACTTCGCCCGCCAAATTTTTGAGGCAAGCTAGGAATGGAAAATATCAACGAAATAAAAGCACTGCTGGCGGTTCCGAAGGACATCGTCATCACCACGCACCGAAACCCAGACGGAGACGCCATCGGCTCCTCGCTTGGCCTGAAACTTTACTTGGAATCCCTGGGGCATACCGTCACCGTGGCCGTGCCTTCCGAGTCCCCCGCTTTCTTGGGCTGGATGCCCGGGGCTGGCGACATCCTCATCTTTGACCTCCAACAAGACGATGTGCGCAAGCTCCTCGAAAAGCCGGACATCGTCTTCTGCCTCGACTTCAATTCCCTGGAGCGGATTGACAAAATGGGCGAAATCATCACCTCGCTCAAGGCCACCAAGATTCTCATAGACCACCACCTGTACCCGGAGCCATTCTACGATTTTGAGCTTCACGACGTGACGGCCAGCTCCACCAGCGAATTGGTCTTTGATTTCATCAATTTCTTGGGCGACAAAAGCAAAATCACCAAAACCATCGCCGAATGCCTGTTCACGGGAATTTTGACCGACACTGGCTCGTTCAAGTACAGCACTTCGCCCAAGCTGTTCCGCTTGGTGGCCGATTTGCTGGAGCTGGGCGTGGACGATGTGCAGATTCAGAACCTCGTCTTCAACTGCCTCGACGAAAAGCACCTGCGCCTAATCGGCCTTGTGCTGCACGATAGGATGGAAGTGCTGGACGAGTTCCGCACGGCCATCATCACCTTGACCAAGCAGGACTACGAACGCTTCCATATCAGCAGGGGCGACACCGAGGGCTTGGTCAATTTTTTGCTCCAAATGAAAAATGTCGTGCTCGCCGTGTTCATACACGAGCAGCCGACCATCACCAAGATTTCGCTGCGGTCGAAAGGCGATTTTTCGGTGCAGGATATTGCCCGGAAGCATTTCAAGGGCGGCGGCCACAAGAATGCATCCGGTGGCTACTCCTACATCGGCCTTCGGCCAACGGTGAACAAGTTCAAACAAATCTTGCCTGAATACCAGGAAGCGCTTTTAAACAACTGACCTGTAAG
>JALOMF010000584.1 GCA_025455635.1 Saprospiraceae bacterium
TCATCGTTGCTGCCACAACGATGCTGGTGCTTACTGGCGTCAATGCACTTGGGGTAAATGTGAGCCAGGGCCTGTCCAATTTTTTCACGGGACTGAAACTGCTGGCCATTGCTGCCATCATCGTGGCTGGCTTCATGTTTTACGAGCCGAGCCGGGTCCCCATTGATTTTTCGTTGGGTCAAAACCTCCCGCAAAACCTCCCGACTGCCCTGCTCACCGGGCTGATTGGCGTGCTGTTTTCGGTGGGCGGCTGGCACCACGCCTCCTACGTGGCGGGGGAGGCCAAGGATGCCGCCCGCACCGTGCCTAGGGCGATGTTCCTCGGTGTGCTCATCGTCATGGTGATGTACCTGCTGGTGAACGTGGCGTATATGATGCTGCTCCCCCTGAACGCCATCGCTGGCACCCGCACCGTGGCCGGGGATGCGATAGCAACGCTCGCACCGTGGGGCGGTAAGGCCGTGGCCGTGGCTATTGCCCTTTCGATTTTCGGAACCATCAGCATTTACACCATGTCGGCACCCCGTATCTACTATGCGATGGCCGAGGATGGCATCTTCTTCAAGCAACTGGCTTGGGTGCATCCCCGCTGGCGCACGCCCGTGGTGGCCATGCTGGTGCAAGTGGCATGGGCGCTGCTGGTGCTGCTGTTTTTCCAAGGGCTTTTCGATGAAATCATCACGTTTGTCACCTTCATGGACATTGCGTTCATGGGCTTGGCAGGTGCAAGCGTATTTGTTTTCAGGAAAAAACTGCGCACCGCCGAACGGCCCGTAAGGGCTTGGGGCTATCCGTTCGTTCCCCTGCTTTTCGTTGCGATTTCGGCTGCTTTTGCCATCAATACCCTGCTGGAAAAGCCCGAACAGGCGGTGCCGGGGCTGGTGCTGCTGGTGCTTGGCGGCGTATTTTTCTTTTTTATGAAACGCCATTCGAGCGAGGGGGAATCCCTTCGGAAATGACAAATTTTTGAGGTAATCGCCTTAGCCTTTGCCCTGAAACTCACTAATTAACGATTTCTTAACCCAGCCTGTCCTGCCTGCTTACATCCTTATTTGATTTTTGTAGTCACTTTGGCTTTCATCTTCGATTTTGATTTTCGGGGGTTTGGTGATGTTTTATTCTGAATCTTAGGAAGGAACTATTTCAATCAAAACATTATTTCTTCTTGCATGTTAAAACTAAAAGGACTAAGTTTGTGTTAAAATGACACTAAATTCCTCAAAGTGGATGAGTATTTGATACACTAAGTCTGGCGGGATTTCGTTTTTTCAAACGACGATGGAAAATGCAATCTCGTCCAAGGAATTCAACCAAGCCATCCAAAACCAAAAATCTTTGTGCTTAGCACTGAATGGTACAAAATCTTTCGATTTATGAAAACCCGATTTTTTAGTTCAACGGTATTGTTCGTTGCCATTCTGACTGCGTTAATGCTACAATCTTGTGCTAGTGGTATGTTGCTGGAAGAAGACCAAGGTGGTCTTGTTCCACACTCCGACCAGAGCATTTTCAGCATGATGAACCAGCAGCAAGTGCTGGAAGTGACACTTGAAACAGACATTGACTCCATTTTGCAAAAGCGCAAAACCGAGGAATACACAGATGCTGCGTTCACTTACGAGGACGCCAACGGCGTGAAGCACAGTTTCAAGGCAAAGACAAAGCCACGTGGCAAGTTCCGTCGGATGACCTGCGACTTTCCGCCCCTGAAGCTCAAGTTTTCCAAGGATGAGTTGGAGGCTGCTGGCCTCACCGAAATGAACGAAATAAAGCTCGTCACCCACTGCCTAGACGACAAGGAACTGGCCAGGGGATTGGTGCTCAGGGAATATTTGGCTTACAAGCTTTACAACGAACTCACGCCCTACAGCTACCGGGTTCAGTTGGTTAAAGTGACTTATGTGGACAAGTCGAACCCGGATTACAACATGACCCGGTATGGCTTTTTGATAGAAGACAAAGAAGAACTGAGCTGGCGCAACAATGGGGAAGTCGTTGAGAAAATGGGTGTGCAAGCCGGAGAACTGAGCGCTTCCAACGAGCGCCTTGCCGCTGTTTTCCAATACATGATTGGCAACACGGACTGGAGCGTGAGCATGGCCCGCAACTTGGACTTGCTTCAAAAAGACGCCAGTAAGCTAGTGCCCGTTCCTTATGATTTCGATTTTTCGGGTTTGGTGGCGGCACCTTATGCCCGTCCCAATGTGGATGTGGGCCAAAAGCGGGTAGGGGAGCGTGTCTTCATGGGCAATGCAGCCTCGGCGCAAGAGCTTTATGCCACCCTCAATTACTTTCGTACGAAAAAGGACGACCTGCTGGAGATTGTGAATGGTTTCACTCTGCTGGATACGGGGTCGAGGGAAGCCATTGTGGCATATTTGGAGGGCTTCTTCCAAGAAATTGAAACGCAGGAGTCGGCTCAAAAAGCGATGTTCAAGCCTCGCACGACACAAAATGGCACAGTTTTTCAAGATGAAGCGCTGAAACCTCAGACTGCCGAAAAGCAATAAGAGCAGTTTTTTCATACTAATTCAATTTTTAGGGGCGACCAATGGTCGCCCTTTTTTTGCTCACCACGATGCCCTTCGCCTTCCTGCCTCAAGGTCGTTTGCATCTGACATTTTGGCGTTGAATCTTCCGTTCGCAGACTTCGCAGCTATGCACAGCTGAGTAGAAATTGGAAATTAATTGAAATTTGGAAATCGAAGATTCACGCAAGTAAGTACCTCTTGGGGTTTCGTTTAGATTATTTGGGTCTTACCGCCCTAAAGCCCAGCGGGGCGCAATGCTGGAAGGTGGGTTTTCGTTCGTTTACTACCAATGTTTTGCCCCGCTGGGGCAAGTTCGCAGCCTTGATTAATATCAACTAAGTAGGTCATTGAAATTAGTTTAGATTTCGATTGAAGTCTAAGTTGTTCAAAATCAACGACTTGTGCCTCGTAAATCGTAAATCTAAAATCGTAAAACTACCTTTACCTTTGGCACTACCAAACAAACCCATTTCAAGCTGAAAATATGGCCAAAATCATTCGCACCGCACTGATTGACGACAACCCACACGCCCTGCAAATCCTGCGGGACGACTTGGCCCGCATGTTCCCCGAAGTGGAAATCGTGGGCGAGGCCGATGGGGTGGTGCAGGGCGCCAAGCTACTCCGGCAGGTACAGCCCGACCTCTTGCTGCTCGATATCCAAATGGGCGATGGGACTGGCTTCGACCTGTTGGAAATTGTGCCAGACCTGCGCTTTCAGGTCATTTTCACCACCGCCCACGACGAACATGCCATCCGGGCCTTCCGGTTTGCGGCGGTGGACTACCTGCTGAAGCCCATTGACCCTGAGGAGCTTCGCAGGGCCGTTTCGAGGGCGAAAAAACTGCTAGACTTGCCAGTAAATCCCCAGCAAATACAGGTTCCAATCCTCAAAGAGCATATCCAGCAACGGGAACGCCCACGTACCATCGCATTGCACACCGCCGATAAAATCCACGTGGCCCGGCTCAATGAAATCCTGCGGATGGAGGCCGATGGGAACTACACGGAGGTGCATTTCGTGAACGGCACAAAACTGCTGCTGACCAAGACGCTAAAGGACTTTTCACAGATTTTGGAAGAGACGGGCTTTTTGAGGCTGCACCAATCGCACTTGGTCAATTTCGAGCACATCCGGGAGTTCATCAAAACGGACGGCGGGTACATCGTCATGGCCGACGGGGCCAAAGTGCCCGTGGCAGTCAGGAAGCGGGCGGAAGTGGTGGAACGGCTGGGCGTGTGAACCCGTTATTTCGCCAAGCCGAGGACAGGTTTCGGGCTTTGTCTTTTGAACAACCAAACAAAACTGGCCTTTGGATGAACTATTGAAAAGCAGTGTCGTAGATTTGCCAAAACATAATTTGAATAGTCCGCCCAATCGGATGTTCGGTTTGCTAAATTTCTTCTCTACCAATTTTTCATTCAATGATGAAACAGCTACTGACCTCGTTTTTGGTTTTCGCTTTCGCAATGCCGTTGTTTTCACAAGCAAATGCGGCTTTTTTCACCAAAGTTCCTGAGTCACAAATCGTGTTGCCCTTCCGGGCAGAAACCGTGACCATGCCCAGCACCTACACCACCTACCAGCTTGATTTGGACGCCATGCGGAACTACCTCCGCTCGGCGCCGAAGGAGGGTTCGGCGGAGGCATTGTCAGGCAGCTTCTTGGTAGAACTGCCCCTCGCCGATGGCAGCACGGAAGTGTTCAAAGCGTGGGACTCGCCAGTGATGCACCCAGACTTGGCTGCCAAATTTCCCATGATTCGCAGCTTTGCGGGCGTCAGCACGACCGACCCATCGCTCACGGTCAGGTTTGGCTTTGGCACTGAGGGATTTCATGCAATGGTAAAGAGCAGGGACAGTGGTTCTACCATTTTTCCCTATGCCAGCAATCAAACCGAGTTTTACCTGTGTTCAACCGTTGGTGATGTGGTGAAATCGGCCAACCTGCTGCCCCTCGGTCACGATGAGCACGAAGGCCACGATGAGCACGAAGGCGACCACAGCCTCGACCAGCCACAACCAGTAGCGCTGAGGGGCGGCGGAGAAGGCGCCCCGGTGGAGCGCAGGGATTATATGTACGCACTTGCCTGCACAGGTGAATTTGCCAATTTGCACGGCGGCACCATGAACAATGTCATGTCGGCTTTCGTCACCTCTACAGAAATCCTGAACACCATTTATGAGCCAGAGCATGCCATCCGGCTGATACTTGTGCCCAACAACGACGAACTCATCTTCTTGAACGCCAATACCGACCCTTACAACCAAATCCCTTTTTCGGATGCGCTTTTTGGTCAAAATGAGTTGGTGCTCAACCAAAAAATCGGGGCAGCCAATTTCGATATTGGGCATTTGTTTACCTCATATCCATGCAACATAAACAATGGTGGCACTACCGTAGGCATTGGCGGCCAAGCTGGGGGCACTTTTTGCTCTGCCAACAAATCGCATGGCTATTCCTGCCACGCCAGCAACAACATCGTAGCATTTTCCTACAGCGTGGCTGCCCACGAGCTGGCGCACCAGTTGACCGCATCGCACTCCTTCAGCAACTGCCCCGGCACTTACCAGTTTGCAGTGGCAGGTGGCAATGCCTATGAGCCAGGAAGTGGAAGCACCATCATGTCGTACCAGGGCGCCTGCCCCGGCAACAACATTCCCGGCAATGCCGGATTGTACTATCATGGCAGCAACATGGAAGAGATTTGGAATTACACCCACTTTGCCAACGGCAATAATTGCCCAACTTTTGTTGCAACTTCCAATTTTGCGCCGGAAGTAACCCTCCCTTTTTCAGATGGTTTTTACATACCGAAAAGCACCCCGTTTGAGTTGACCGCCATTGCAACGGATGAAAATGGGGACGCCCTGACCTACTGCTGGGAGCAGATGGATTTGGGGCCAACTTCTGTGTTGGGAATGCCAGTCGGGACTTCGCCAAGCTTTCGTTCTTACGACCCTGTTGCCAATCCTAAGCGGGTATTCCCTAGGCTGCCAGTCATCCTCAACAACGGCTCCGAAGTCGTGGAAGTTTTGCCGACGTACTCCCGTGAGCTGAACTTCCGTTGCACGGTGCGTGACAACAACATGACGGAAGGAGCAGGCGGAATGACTTGGGCCGATATCAGTTTCAACGCAACGGC
>JALOMF010000585.1 GCA_025455635.1 Saprospiraceae bacterium
ACAAACTGTCACTGCTAAACTACCGCAGCGCCCCCGTTTTTATGTCCTCTACCACCTCCGGGTTCAGCAGCGTGGATGTATCTCCCAGGTTGCTGGTATCGCCCTCGGCCACTTTTCGCAGGATGCGGCGCATGATTTTGCCGCTACGGGTCTTCGGTAGCCCCGGCACGATTTGAATGATATCCGGCTTCGCAATCGGCCCGATGATGCGGGTGACCACGTCCCGGATTTCCTTCGTGATGGTGTCCACGTTGCCCACAGCGTGGGAAGTGATGACATAAGCATAGATGCCCTGCCCCTTGATGTCGTGCGGGTAGCCCACCACGGCGCTTTCCACCACATCGGGGTGCTCGTTGATGGCGTTCTCCACCTCTGCCGTGCCGATGCGGTGGCCGCTGACGTTGATGACATCGTCCACCCGCCCGATGATGCGGTAGCGGCCATCCTCGTCCCGGCGGGCACCATCGCCCGTGAAGTACCTATTTTTAAACGTGGAAAAATAGGTCTGGCGGCAGCGCTCGTGGTCGCCGTAGGTGGTGCGCAGGATGCTGGGCCACGGGAATTTTATGCACAGCATGCCTTCCACGTCGTTGCCCACTATCTCGGTACCGAATTGGTCAACCAGCACGGGCTGTACGCCGGGCATGGGGTAAGAGGCGAAGGTCGGTTTCTGGTCGGTGATGCCCGGCAGCGGCGTGATGAGGATGCCCCCGGTCTCGGTCTGCCACCAAGTATCCACGATGGGCGCTCGTTTTTTCCCGATTTTTTCATCGTACCAATGCCAAGCCTCGGCGTTGATGGGTTCGCCCACCGAGCCTAGCACCTTGATGTCCTTCAGGTCGTAGGGTTCCGTCCATTGGTCGCCAGCGGCCATCAGCGCCCGAATGGCGGTGGGGGCGGTGTAGAAAATATTGACCTTGTGCTTTTCGCAAACCTGCCAAAAGCGGTCGGGGGCGGGGTAGGTCGGCACGCCCTCGAACATGACCGAGGTAGCGCCCGCCAAAAGCGGCCCGTAGATGATATAGCTGTGGCCCGTTATCCAGCCGATGTCGGCGGTACACCAGAAAACGTCGCCGTCGCTGTACTGGAAGGCATTGCGGAACGTGAAACAAGTGTAAACCATATAACCGCCGCAGGTATGCACCACGCCCTTGGGCTTGCCCGTGCTGCCGGAGGTGTAGAGGATGAAAAGCATGTCCTCGGCGTCCATTTCCTCGGCGGGGCAGTCTGCGGACTGGTGGTTGACCTCGTCGTGCCACCATTTATCACGGCCTTCGACCATTGCCAGGGCGTCGCCCGTGTTGCGATGCACGATGACCGTTTCGACGGAGTCGCAGCCCATTTCCAAGGCTTCGTCCACGATTTGCTTGACGGGGATGTGCTTCGGCCCACGGTCGTTGTAGTCGGAGCAGATGACCATTTTGCAGGTGGCGTCCTTGATGCGGTCGGCCAATGAGGTGGCCGAAAAACCCGCAAACACCACCGAATGCACGGCCCCAATCCGGGCGCAGGCCAGCACGGCGATGGCCAGTTCTGGCACCATCGGCATGTAGAAGCAGACCCGGTCGCCCTTGCCTATGCCGTTGGCTTTCAAGGCATTAGCTGCTTTGCAAACCTCGGTGTGGAGTTCTTTATAGGTGAAACTGCGCACTGGTGCATCGGGGTCGTTGGGTTCCCAGCGGATGGCCGTTTGGTCGCCACGGGTGGCGAGGTGGCGGTCGAGGCAGTTCTCGGTGATGTTCAGCTTGCCACCGATGAACCACTGGATGTCGGGCTGCTCAAAGTCCCATTCGAGCACTTTCTTCCATTTTTTGCGCCATTGAAAACTGGCGGCCTGTTCGGCCCAGAAGCCCTCCGGGTCGTCCACGCTGCGCTGCCAAGCCGCTTTGTATTCGTCGAGTGTTTTGATTTGAAGTGTCATGTATTGAGTGCCGATTTGGGTTTTGATGCCAAGGATTCGATACCAGTTTGGCACCAAAACCGGATTGCGATATCCGCAAAGATAGAAGAACGGCATTCACCTAACCAAATTCCAGGTGGTCGTTTGGAAGCTGCTTTAAATCATTGTTTGGCTACAATTTATTTCTATAAAATTTGCCACTTTTTACTTTTTGTGGATTATGTTTTTACGTAAAAACACCGTTCACAGGCAAGGATAATTGCCCGCTTTTTCAAAAACATACCCCTTTTCGGCAAGCGTTGCAATCAAATCCGTCAAGGCCGCCAGGTTGGTGCTGTCCACAAAATGCTGGTCGTGCAGGAGCAGCACGAGGTGGTCGTCGGTTTTGTTGAGGCGCTCCGCAAACTGTTTTTCAATCTCCTTGGCCATTTCCTCCACCGTGGATTTGAGTTGCCGTTTGCCGTTTGCCTTCCACTCCACGTCCCAGCCGAGGAGGGTAACCCCCTTGGATTTCAGCAGGTCGGCAGCTTTGCGGGAGCGGCGGTCAACGTCCTCCGTGATGCCCGTCGTGCGCCAAGTATTGCAGCCGGGCGTCCTGCCGATTTGGGTGGAAAGCTGGAGGCTGTCCCGCATCAGCCGGAAGTCCTCCAAGGCCGTAGCTGGGCTTTTATAAAACTGCGCATACCTGTTTTTTGCATGGAAATAGGTGTGATTGGCAGCCTCGAACCTTGGGTTTTTCAGGATGGCTTGGTACTCGTCCCATTGTTTCTGGCTGCCGTGGATATGCGAACCGACCAAGAAAAAAGTGGCGGGCGTTTTGGCTTTTTTCAGCACTTCCATCACCTTGGCAGTGCCCCGGTTTGGGCCATCGTCGAAGGTGAGGTAGATGGTTTTTTGGTTCCGTGCTTGAGTGGAAGGCACCGTTGCAATGACGCTGTCAATGACAGGCGCTGTGGCGATTTTGGCCTTTTCAGCTTTCATTTCTTTGCCAAAATGAAGGCCGCACGAATTATAAGATACGACAACCGACAGGCCGATTATTGCCCAAAATAATTTTGAACGGTT
>JALOMF010000586.1 GCA_025455635.1 Saprospiraceae bacterium
CTTCAAGGGCTTTTTTTTTACCTTTACGTTTCCAAAACCCAATTGCCCGGGTGGTGGAATGGTAGACACGCAGGACTTAAAATCCTGTTGCCATGCGGCAGTGCGGGTTCGAGTCCCGCTCCGGGCACTGTTTAGGGCAGCAACCGAGCTGTTCAAAAAAAAGCCCGACATAGGTTGATTCCTAAGTCGGGCTTTTTCTTTTTTGCAAATCTGCAAATCCTAATTCCTCCGAGCTTCCACCTTGGCTTCTACCGACTTTCTGGGCAGTTTCTCGTCCCGCTGCGCTGTATGCCACACGAACGCAGCGACAATGGTAGCGGCCTGTTTCATGTCCTCAGGCACGAGGTGGTCGTAATTGTCCATGTTGGAGTGGTGCGTGCGGCTCCAGTAGGCCACATTGTCTTGGATGAACTGGAACCCCGGTACGCCCACGCCATCAAAGGACAGGTGGTCGGTGCCGCCCGTGTTCTGAAGCGTGAGGGTCGTGGCGCCCATCTCCTTGAACGGCTCCAACCACGCCCGGAAGATTTCAGAAACCTCATCGTTGCCTTGGAGGTACACGCCCCTGATTTTGCCAGTGCCGTTGTCGAGGTTGTAGTAAGCGGAAATCTTGTCGTAGTCGGCGCCCTTTTGCAGGTTGCCATCATCGTCGTAGTGGCCGACAAACTCCTTGGCGTAGGCCCGTGAACCGAGCAGGCCTTGCTCCTCGCCTGTCCATAAAGCTATCCTCAACGTTCGTCTCGGCTGGATACCCGATTCTTTGATGGTTTCCATCAAAATCCGTGCGGCTTCGAGCATCATGGCGCTGCCAGCGGCGTTGTCGGTAGCCCCAGTTGCGCTCTGCCAAGAGTCGAAGTGGGCACCGAAAACCACTACTTCGTCCTTGAGGTCAGTGCCGGGTATTTCGGCGATGATATTGTGCTCAAGGCCGTCCTTGTTGGTGTATTCTGCCTGAATGTTCATGCTCAGGCTGACGGGCATGCCCTGCGCCAAGAGCCTGAAAATGCGGTTGTAATGCTCCACGGACATCGTGACTTGCGGCAGCACCTCAGCGCCTTCGTCCCGGGCACTGCCTTCTTTTGCGCTAGCGCCTGCCACGAACACGGTGCCCAAGTCGCCCTTGAAGCTGCGGTCAATGGTGGCCAAAGGCTTTTCTTCGTAGAGCAATGCCCTCATTTTTTTGATAAAATCACCGCCGCTGTTCGGGAAATTGCGGTTGCCACGACGCCCGCTTTGTGCTGGTTTGGCGGCATTGGCCATTTCAAGCAGTTCTTCTGGCGTTAGGCGTTTTGCGAGCGGGTCTTCCCACTCTTTCAGTACCCGCAGGGTGTCAATCATCACGAACTTGCCTTTCAGCTTGCCCTTGTACTTGGCCAGGTCTTCCTCTGTGTGGGCATCGAGGTAGATGACCTCGCCCTTCACGAGTCCCTTGGTGGAGGGCGACCACGCTTTTGGGTAGGCGATGACGGGCCAGTAGTTGGGGGTTTGGCAGTGCATTTCAAAATGCTTCAGTTCCCAGCCCCGGCCAAAGGGGCCCCACTCGTCGAGTTGAACGTTTTGATAGCCCCAGTCTTTGAGCTGCTGCACGACCCAGTTCGTGGCCTTGTCGAGCATGGGCGAACCAGTCATGCGGGGGCCATACACATCGGTAATCATGGCGGCGGTCTCCATGACCCGGCTTTTCTCCAGCCCGTTTTTTTTGATGATGGAAACGATGGAGTCGTTGACAGGCTCCTGTGCTTGTAGGCAGGTAAGTGTGATGGCGAAGAAGGCCACCAAGCATTTGATTTTTCGCATGTCCGTTTTGTTTTCGGAGCGAATTGCCTGCTTTGGTGGCGGGCGTAGTGGGAGCATTGCCAGCCCAATACGTCAACGCACTATTGCGACAATGCTCCCGCTGATGGATGTATCTAGAAATTCAGATTTTTAGTCAAATAGCCCATTTTGAGGGAATCACGAGTTCTGTCTTGCAGCCCAATATTGTAGCGGAAGTACTTGCTGACCGAACCGAAAATGCCCCTTCCGCCATCGCTGATATTGGAGAAGGAGGGAACATCTTGTGAAGCCGTGATGCCTGTATTGGCCAAGGCTACGTTTACGTAATCTTCCAAATTTTTGTCGCCAGCTATGATTTCGATGTCAATTCCCAGGAAAATTCGCTTCTTGTTGGGGTCGTTAGGGATGTTGTTTTGCAGGAACTGGTAGAATTCCAAGCCGGGCTTCTCAATGCTAAAAAACTTGCTTTCGCTGTCACGGCGAAGCCCCCTTGCCCAAATCCATTTTAGCGTTTTACGTTCTTGCGCAGATGGGTCGGTATCAGGATACTCGATATAATTGAAGTAAAGGTTGGCATCGAAAATAGTGGCGGAATCTGGCGCTTCCCAAGCAATATCGGTATTTGTCTGCGGATTGAAATTGAAGCCACTGGTATTGGGAGCCGGCTTGGTCAATTTTATAGGAGCAATGGCCAGCACGCTGCTGGTCACTTCCGGCTGCCCATTTCCCCGGTCAATCCTCAGCTTCAGGCGGTCGTTTGCATTCAGCAAGAGGTCAATGGAGTCAATCCGGTAAAGCCAGTTGGGCGATGTAGTGAACACGCCCTCTTCACGGGGGTAGCCCCAAAGGTTGCCGTCCACCCTTTCGAGGGTGTAGAGCTGGCCGTTGCGCTCCAGTTGAACGGTAGCGTTTTCGTAGTAAAGCGAGTCTTCTAGCTTTGCAATTTCGAGGGCGTCTTCACCATTTGTCAAAAAGGCTTTTTCCAGTTTGATATAGTGGGCCGTATCGCTCACGTCGAGCAGGCCGTACACGACCGGGATGTCTTTCCAAGGGGCATTTACCTCAAAATCATTGGAACAGGCGAAAAATTGGATGAGCGCCAATGCGATAAAACTGATTACCAAGAGTCTTTTCATTCAGGACAAATTTTTTTGAGCGGCAAAGTTACTTTTTTTGAAGTAAACCCAAA
>JALOMF010000587.1 GCA_025455635.1 Saprospiraceae bacterium
AATCCAACTCATCGAGGTGATACCGCTCGATTAACTCAACCAAAGTTTTATCATAGTGTTTGGCTGTGGCGTAGCCAAGTTTTTTCAGCCCCTTTGCCCAGGCTTCGTAGTCGTCGCCGTGCTTGAGCAGGGCCTTGTATTTGCCACTTACCAGCATTTTGCTGTGTGCTCGCCAGGATTCCCAGGCGTTGTCGTATTTTCTGAAAAAGTCCTTGTGGCTGTCGTCGCCAAAATTGGAGCAATGTCCCTTGGAGCAGGTGCGGCTGAAGCATTTCACCCCGAAGTGGTTATTGTTCTTCTTCGCCAATTGGCTCGCACCGGAGTTGGTCTCCAAAATCCCCTGCGCCATTTTCACGCTGGCAGGTATGCCGTAGCGCTTTGACTCCTCGATGGCCAAGTCCTTGAAGCGGCGGATATACGCCTTCACCCGCTTGGCCTCCTTGTCGTCGCCGGGTTCATCGGCGAAGTAGTCCTTCGACTCGAAGATGGAGGCGATACCCCACTCCGACTTCTTCTTGGACGGCTTGCCCTCGGTTGGCTCCTCGTAGGCGACGGTCTCAGCAACGGGCCTGCCTCCCATATCGGCCCGCTGCCGAGTGCCCATGCCCATCTCCACGCTCGCACTGGGGCGGAAGACGAAAAAGGCAAAACCGCCCACGATGGCCAGCTTGACCACCGGCAATTTCATGGCACTTGGGGCTACTGCCGTGTTCTTGTAAAACTGGTACTTGCCAACCACAAACAAGCGCTCAATGACAAGCACCAGCTGGCGGAGCAATCGCACAGCCATCTCTCCCGCCGACATCGGCTGGTGGCTGCTGTAGGAAAGGCCGCTGCCCGAGCGGCTGTAACGGGCATGGCCGTAGCCGGAATCGAAACTTTTTTCTTGGTTGTACATCATGGCTAAGTTGTTTTAAGCGAAACTATTTGTATCTTCGAGCCTTCTTCTTGCACGTCCCTGTTGCTATCGTAACTTGATGACGCAAATATCAACACAAAATGTTTTACATTCAAAACATTTTTAAAACTTTTTTAAAAATAAATGGGCATCTTCTCAGAAAACATTGTTAATCAACGCTTTAGGCAAGTGTTTGAGGAGCTAGAAAAAAACAATTTGATTAAAGGGAAATCCGACATTGCAAAACAGCTGGGCACCTACAACCACGTCGTGAACAGCATCCTGAAAGGCGACCGCAACGTCACCATCGAGCAATTGCACAAATTGTTTGAAATCTACAGCATAGACGCCAACTACCTGTTTGGCTTCGCCAACCAGATGTTCAAGCGGGCCAACGACGCTGCCATCCCCGTCCGCTACCTCGACGAGCGCCAACAAGGAGGGCGCATGAACATCACGCTCGTGCCCAACCGTGCCATGGCCGGCTACGCCCTCGAACACGCCGACAACAGCTACCTCGCCGACCTCCCCAAGTTCAGCATCCCCAACCTCGACGGCAACCTCATCGCCTTCGAAATCACGGGAGACAGCATGTACCCCACCATCACCAACGGCGACGTCGTCGTCTGTGAACCCCTCGAACGGGGCGACCCCATGCGGGACAACAACGTGTACGTCGTGGTGACGGACGTGGTGGTGGCCAAGCGGGTGCAGCAGCTTCGGGACGGCAACCAACTCCGCCTCATCTCCGACAACAGCACCGTGTACAAGCCCTACGAAGTTGACCTTGAGGAAATCCGTCAGGTGTTGCGGGTGAAATGCAGGCTGACGACCTACGCAATTAGTTGAACATGAAAATTGGAAAATGTAAACTGAGAACTTGGAAACTGGGCACGGAACCCAATTTCCCAATTTCTCAATTTACTTGCGTGAATCTTCGATTTCCTAATTTCCAATTCCTAGGCTACGCTACATGGCTTGTCCTCTTCATTTTCTCCCTCGTCTTCTACCGGGAGCGTGCCTTTTTCATGGACGCCGGGTTCCAGCTTTTCAACCTCATCAACGAAGGGGAAATCCAAGTTTACCACTACCGATTCGTGACCGCCGTGCCACAGGTCGTGCCGTTTTTATTGTTAAAAATGGGCGCGCCGCTCTGGGCACTGGGCATGGGATTTTCGGCGGCCTACGTGCTTTTTTACTTCGCAATTTGGCACCTGCTCGTCCGCTGGCTACGCTGCGAGGCGCTGGGCTGGGTGCTGCTCGCCTTGGCCACCCTGATGACTTTTGACGGTTTTTACCACATCCAAAGCGAGTTCAACCTGGGCTTGGCGCTGTTGCTGCTGGCCTTCGGCGTGGTGCTCCGCAATGCCCGATTGGATGCCGCTTGGCAATGGGCGGCGCTCGTGCCACTGGCCGCTACGGTGGGTTTTTCGCATAAATTGAGCATCATTTTTACGGTGTTTCTATGGGCATTTATGTGGCTGAAAATCAAGGAGTTGCGCCACTTGCGGTACGGCCTGCTGCTGGGCGTTTTCATGGCGGCGACGGCCATCAAGTCCATATTTTTCACCAACTGGTACGAGGCGGCCAAGCAGGAGGAATTCGCCGTGAACCTATCTACCTACCTGCCCAAACTTTGGGCCATCCCCGCCAACCTCGTTTTTGCGGAGCGCTGCCTACAATACTACTACCTGCTGCCGCTGCTGCTGGGCGTGGTAAGTGTTTTTTACCTTAGGAAAAAGGAGTGGCTGCGACTAGGGCTGGTTTGGTCGTTTTCGCTCGGCTACCTGCTACTGTACAATATCGCCGACCCGCAGTCGCAGTACCGATTTTATGCGGAGGTATCGCTGGTGCCGTTGAGCATTTTCGTGGCGGTGCCCTTGTTCTTTGATGTGCTGCCGGTGGCACCAGCGCCGAAGGCGACAGCTTTCCGAAAGTTGAGAACTTTCGGAAAGCTGTCGCCTTCGGCGCTGGTGATAGCAGCCCTCCTCCGCCTCGCCACCATCGCTTGGAACCACCGCACCGTGGCTGGCCAGTTCGCTTGGATTGAGCGGCAATTGGA
>JALOMF010000087.1 GCA_025455635.1 Saprospiraceae bacterium
GGTTCATCCGCGATCAGCAGCTTTGGCCCCCCCGCCAGCCCCATCGCGATCATCACCCGCTGGCGCATCCCGCCAGACAGCTCATGCGGCCAGGCGTTGGCGCGTTCCTCTGGCGCGGGGATTCCCACAAGCGCCAGCAACTCCACCGCCCGCAGCCGCGCCGCCGCCATGGTCAGGCCCTTCTGGTAAATCAGCGCCTCGGCAATCTGGTCACCCACCCGGATCACCGGGTTCAGGCTTGTCATCGGATCCTGAAAGATGAAGCCGATTTCCGCGCCGCGCACCTTGCGCAACTCCTTGGCCGACAGGCGCAGCAGGTCCCGCCCGCCAAAGCGCGCCTGCCCCCCGGTCGCGCGGATGCGGTTCGGCAGCAGCCCCACCAGCGACAGCATGGTCAGGGACTTGCCGCAGCCGGATTCCCCCACGATGCCAAGGCTCTCGCCCTCCATCACCGACAGGTCGATCCCATCCACCACCCGCGCGGGGCCGGTGTCGCGGGCGATGTCGATGGTCAGGCCCCTGATGTCGAGGAGCGTCATTTCTGCCCCTTCGGATTCAGCGCGTCGTTCAGCCCGTCACCCAGAAAGTTGAAGGCCACCGTCACCACCGCCAGCACCGCCGCGGGTGCGGCCAGAAGGTGCGGATAGTTCGTCCAGACCCGCAGCCCGTCCGAGATCATGTTGCCCCAGCTTGGCGTGGGCGGCGTGACCCCAACCCCAAGGAACGAGAACGCCGATTCCAGCACCATCGCCGTGCCAAGGCCCGCCGACACGGCCACGATCAGCGGCCCCATCGCGTTCGGGAGCACATAGCGCGTCAGGATCAGCCGGTTCGTCAGACCCAGGGCGCGCGCCGCCGTCACATAGGGCCTGCGCCGCACTGACAGCACCTGCGCCCGCACCAGCCGCGCGTAGGGCGGCCAGGTGATCAGCGCCATCGCCCCGAACACCAGCACGAAGTCGATGATCTGGGTGTTGCGCCAGATCGGGTTCAGCGTCTCCAGATAGCGCGCCTCCATCCACTGGCTGATGGGTTGCTTGAGGCTCGCGTTGATGACCACCACCAGCAGCAGTTGTGGCACTGACATGGTGATGTCGGTGAACCACATCACGAAGCGGTCGAACCAGCCGCCGTAAAAGCCTGCAACCGCCCCAAGGATCACACCGATGGCCACGGCGATGATCGTCACCCCCACCGCCACCATGAAGGCCGTCCGCGCGCCATAGATCAGGCGGGAAAGGACATCCCGGCCAAGGTCATCCGTCCCCAGCCAGTGCTGCGCCGATGGCGGCTGGTTGCGCAGGTCCAGGTTCTGCGACAGGAAATCATGGGGCGACAGCCACGGCCCGAACACCGCCACCACCACCAGCGCCACGATGATGACCAGCCCGGCCACCGCCAACCGGTTGCGCCGCAGCCGCCGCCACGCATCGCGCCAGAGGCTGGAGGGCTGGTCCTCGATGTCGATCATGGACATCTCAGGACCCCTTCACATCCGCTGCACGCGGATCGAGCAGCGGATACAGCAGGTCCACCAGCAGGTTCGACGCCATGACCAGGAAAGACCCGATCAGCGTGACCGCCAGAATGACGGGATAGTCGTTGTTGATCAGCGCCTGCACCGTCAGGCGGCCAAGGCCGGGCAGGCCGAAGACCAGCTCCACGAAGATCGCCCCGTTGACGATGGTGATCATGATCAGGCCCAGTTGCGTGACCACCGGCGTCAGCACCGGCCGCAGGATGTGGCGCAGCGCCACCATGACCTCGGGCACGCCCTTGGCGCGGGCGGTTCTCACGTAATCCTCGGACAGGACCTCGATCACCGCCGCGCGGGTCTGCCGCAGGATCAGCGCGATGGGTTGAAACGACAGCACGATCAGCGGCAGGATCACCTTGACGCTGAAGATGCCGCCCCAGCCATAGGGCACCGCGCCATCGGGCAGCACCGCCAGCAAGAGCACCATCAGCAAGGGCCCGGCGACATAGGCCGGGATCGCCCAGAGGGCTACCGCCGTGCCCAGAATGACATAGTCCAGCCGCGAGTTCTGCCGCAGCCCCGCCACCATCCCCAAGGGGATCGCCACCAGCGCCGTCACCACAATCGTCATCAACCCCAGCGCCGCCGACACGGGGGCCGCAGCACTTACCATCGCCCAGACAGACCGGCCCGAGGTCAGCGAATTGCCGAAATTGCCCTGCAGGAGGTTCCAGATATAGCTGGCGAACTGCACGAGGAACGGGCGGTCAAGGCCGGCCTCGGCGCGGATCGCCTCGATCTTCACCGGATCATAGGCCACGTCGCCGGGCGCGCGCAGGAAGATCAGCTTGATCGGGTCACCCGCACCATAGAAGGCCAGCGCATAGACCCCCAGCATGACCAGCAGCACCGAGGGCACCCAGACGATCAGTCGGCGAAGGACATGGGCCAGCATGGGGGGCTTTCGCAGGTGACAACGGGGCAAGGGTCATCAACAACAGTTGGGGGCCACGGAACCGGAGACAAAGCTCGCTGACTATTGAAGCTGCAGTGGATTACGTCCATGCCAAGGGCGGCATCTGCGTGTTCGCTGCCGGGAACAACAACGATGACGTACAATTCTATTCCCCCGCCAACCGGCCTAATACAATTGCTGTGGCCGCCACCGATTCGAACGATGCAAAGGCCAGTTTCTCGAACTATGGCGTTTTGGTGGACGTTGCCGCACCGGGCGTGGACATTCTCTCCACCCAAAAAGGCACCATCAATTATGTGAACAAGAGCGGCACTTCTATGGCGGCGCCCCATGTGAGCGGTGCGGTGGCCCTCCTGCTATCAAGCAACCCAAAACTGGATTTTAACGCTGTCTATAACGTACTCAGGGCTACTTCGGTCCCCGTTTCGAGCGCCGTACCCATCGGCGCTGGAAGGATAAACTGCCATAATATGTTGGCAGCAAGCATCGCCACCCCTTTGGTCAGGGCAAAAACCATTAGCCATGACGGTGCAAATGGTACCTACCTGGTGCAGGCGCTGGACCCCATTACCCAAGTGCCCCTAACGGGTGATATACATCAAAATGGCGTGAAAGTCGGCACTGTTGGCGCACCGTTTTCCGTCCCTTTGGTTTGTGAGACTAAGACCACAAGGACTAGGGTTTGCGACATGGAGCGGAAGCCGCCCTGTGTATGGGAAGTTGACGTGGTGACAGTTTGCGAACCTTCGCCCAACAGCTTCGTGCTGAGTTGCCCCGACTTTAAGGATGTGAGCTTTAAGCTGCCAAAGTTCACCGACCATGAATTTGAGCAGCCAAGTTAAAATAAAAAGGGGGATGTACCCCCCTTTTAAAGTTCCTTATTTCGTCCATTATAGCTCGCACCACCAAGTTTTCCGAACATCGGGAAAACTTGGCGGCGTGAGGTAAATAAACTATAAGCATCTAAGTACTAAACCATGATGAAATCAATCGCAATACTATCATTTTGCCTGCTTTTTCTGTCCTTGGCAATTGGCCAAAACCCTTCGTCGCCTGCCGCCGAAAAGCTGAAGGGCAACTCCGTTTACTTTGTTTATGAAAACCAAAAGCTGGAGTATTTTGCCCCGCACGACAAGTCGGCTGACAAAGGCGAAGCAGCAGATTCAATGGTTTTTTCCATGAAAAACGGAAACCATGCAAATATTTACATGAAATGGCTGAATCCCCTGAAGTATAGGCTGATGTGGAAAGACACCAGCTACGTTGATGAACGGGACAAAATCATCAACGAATTTGTGTTGCAGTTGGTCGCTCAGTTCGCAGGGCAAATTCCGGGTTTTAAGAAAAGTGCAGGCGCCGAAAATGGAATGGCTAGTGAAGGGCGGATAATATGGGTTCCGCAAAATGGATTCTACGACACGGAGCTGAACTTGCTTTACTTACAGCTTCAGTATTCCGATTTAAGCCATGATGATATACCGAAACTCAGGGAAATCACCAATTTGGTCAGCGAGTTGGACTCAATGGCCGCCAGGAACATACCATTGGAGCTTGACTACATGTTCATGGATATGCTTTCCATCGGTAACTATATGGAAGTGCCCAAGAGAGTAGGAGAATACGAGAAAAATCTTGCAGACTACGCCGAGTATTTCAAGGCGGCTGCCGAGCGGGTGGATGCAGTAACGAGTGCAATGAAGAGCTTTGATATTAAAGATAAGCTCTTGTTGAATTATTTTAGGGCAGTCATTTCAAGTTTTATTCAAAAAACCAATTCCACTATTGATTCGCAAACGCTGTTAGTGGGAAAACTTCAACCTGTTGTTGACATTTTGAAAAACTCGGTAAAAGACGAAGCTCCCGACACACCCACCAAAGGCTATTTTAGGGTAAAACACATAGGTTTTGATGAGGGTGAAAAGCTCCGTTCCAACTTATCCTTGACGGAATTTGAATACAAGGTAAAAACAAAGGAGTTTGTCAAGAAAAAAGAACTGCTGAGCAAGACAATGGTATTCCAAAAGCACGATTTTTTTAACGTGTTTGTAAGTGCGGGGCTATTCTACTCCAGCACCACGCTTCGTGGATATGGTGTATCGAACAACGGCACAAATTTTACAGTTACAGAAAGCTATATAACCAAGAGCAACCCCGTTGTTGCCACTTTTCTAAATTTCCAGTTCGGCACTGGCTCTCGGTACCTGGCCCCTTTGGCACAAATCGGGATTGACCCCACCAAAAAGCGGCCCTACCTGCTGCTGGGGGCTGGCTTTTTGATTCCCACTGCTCGGTTCGCCTTCACGGGCGGGCCTGTTTGGACATGGAACCAGACCCTCGACAAATTAAAAGTGGGTCAGACGATATCTACTACCACAGAACTTGAGGATGACATCAATTATGAATTCGATATGAAGCCAAAAGGATGGTATCTGGGGGTTCAATATAAATTTTGAATTCCCTGACACCCCTCTACCCTTAAAAACAGCTACCAGCTTATTCAACCTCCATTACACCGTCGCCTTTTAAAATCCGCCAACATGCAAACCACCATCTCCCAACGAGAGCTCCAAGTCCTCTCCCTCATCTCCCTCGGCCTGCCGTACAAGGCCATCGCCTCCAATTGCGGCATCACGATGGACACCGTGGCCAAGCACCTGCGCAACATCTACCGAAAGATGGGCGTGCCCAACAATGCCGCCGCCGTGGCCTTTGCGCTCCGCAACGGGCTTATCAACTGACAGGGGACGATGGCGGGTACACAATCATGTTATTGTGGACGGAAAAATGCTGCCTTAACATTGCATTTTCTTATTCCCCTTCTGCGAGCATTTGCTATTTGTGGTTTTGCCACAATGTTGCTCCCGCAGATTTTGTGGATTTACGCAGATTTTTCCGAAGGAAAAATAGAGGAAAGTATCTGCGTAAATCTGTAAAATCTGCGGGAAACAAAAACGCAATCTATTGGTCAAACAACTCTAAGCCTCAAAAAAGAAAAACACCACGATATAGAAACAGCGCTACATTTGCCCAAAAGCAAATCATGAAAATCAACATCACGACTTTTGTGCTGGTGTCAGCGCTGTTTTTCACCAATTTCCTCCAAGGTCAAACGGTTCCGCCCACCGACTCCCGCTGCTACGAGCTGCGGATTTACCACTGCAACCCCGGCAAGCTGAACGACCTCAACCGCCGCTTCCGGGACCACACCACCAAGCTCTTCGAGAAGCACGGCATGACCAATATCGGCTACTGGACGCCCATCGACAATCCCGACGAAAAGCTCTATTACGTGCTCTCGTACCCCGACCGGGCGGCACGGGAAGCTTCTTGGGCGGCGTTCATGGCCGATACCACCTGGCAGCGGGTCTCGAAAGCGAGCGAAGTGAACGGCAAAATCATCGAAAAAATCGAGAGCATTTTCCTAAAAACGACCGACTTCTCGCCCAACAACTACGCCGCCAGCCTCAACAGCGGCCTCTGGGAAATGCGCATTTACCACTGCACCCCCAACAACCTCGGCCACCTGCTCGAACGCTTCCGCAGCTTCACCATCCACCGCTTCGCCCGCTACGGCATGGTCAACAAAGCCTACTGGACCCCCACTGAGGCCGACCAAGGCGCCGACAACACCCTCTACTATTTCCTCACGCACCCGTCCCCGGCAGGAGCCAAGGCCGCCTTCGACCTGTTCCGCAACGACCCGGAATGGGTGGCCACCCGCAAGGCATCGGAGGTGAAGGGCGGCGGCTCGCTGACCACCTCCATCGAGTCCATCTACATGTGGCCCACCGATTATTCGCCGGCCCGTTAATCGCTTTTTTCGCTTCGCAAAATGGGCTACTGGCCAAAACAGACTACCCGTTTTCCAAAAACCGAACGGTATTCGTAGTCCGATGCTGCGTACTTTTGTGCACCAAACCACTTATTATTATGAAAAAATCCGACGTAAGCCGCCAGCCTTCCTATTTTGACACCTATATCAACAAGGTGGACGACATCGAACTCAGCGAAGCCTTCGCCCAGAGCATCACCGAACTCGATGCCATTGACCTCGACAAGTTCCACCAGCTCGGTGACCAGGTCTATGCCCCCGGCAAATGGACCATACGGGACATCATCCAGCACCTGGCCGACTGCGAGCGGGTCTTCTGCTACCGTGCCCTGAGCGTGGGCCGTGGCGACACCACGCCGCTTCCCAGTTTTGATGAGAACATTTTCGCCGAGAACACAGGCGCAAACACCCGCCCGCTGGAAGACGTGCTGGCCGAGTTCCGGCTCGTGCGCCAAGGCTCCATCGCCCTTTTCAAGACCTTCGACGAGGCCGCCCTGCGCCGCACAGGCCAGATGTCCAGGTATGTACTGCCCGTGCTGGCCGTCGCATACATCATCGTCGGGCATCAGCGCCATCACTTCGACATCATCGCCGAGCGCTACTTACCATTGCTTAACAAAGGATAGGCTTGTTGAGGCCGCTGCGCCCCCAATCCGAAATCCGCAATCCGCAATCCGAAATGGAAAAGACTTCCCGCATCCACGGCAGCCGCTACTACCCGAAGCGCTACGACTTCGACCCCACCGTTCGCAATGCCATCCTCGACGAGGGTCTGGTCTGTCACGTGTCGTTTGTGCTTGACAATCAGCCGTTTATCATCCCCACGGGCTACTGCCGGGTGGAGGAAACGCTGTACCTGCACGGCTCCGTTGGCAGCCATTTTTTCATGCAAATGGCCAAGGGCATCCCCGTCAGCGTGGCTGTCACCCACTTGGATGCGCTGGTGCTGGCCCGCTCCGTTTTCAACCACTCGATGAACTACCGTTCAGTGGTCGCCTTCGGCAAAACCCGCCTCGTGGAAAGTGACGAAGAGCGTTGGCTGGCGGCGGAGCGCTTCACAGAGCATGTCATTCCCGGTCGCTGGGCCGAGGCCCGCCAGCCCAACAAAAGCGACATGATGAAGACCATGTTCATCGCCGTGGAGATGGAGGAGGCATCGGTGAAAATCCGGGAGCATGGCGTAGGCGACGATGCGGCGGACATGGGCATGGCGGTTTGGGCAGGCGTTTTGCCCCTACACCTAGTGCCGCAGGCACCCGAAACCGACGAATCAGGGGTGCAGGGCATCCCCGTGCCGGGTTATGTCTCCAACTACCGCAGGGGCTAGGCACTTCGTTTTTTTGCTCCAAAAACCAATTATAAAATGACCAATGGCAAATAAGGCAGGTACCAGTAAATGGCTGATTTTGGCTGTGCTTTCCCTCATCTGGGGCAGCAGTTTTATCCTCATCAAAAAAGGTTTGACGGGCTTCGGCTTCGTGGAAGCGGCGAGCATCCGGCTCATGTCGGGTGCGGCGGTCTTCATCCCGGTGGCGCTCACGCAATACCGCAAGATACCCCGTGACCGTTGGCCGTTCCTGGTGCTCATCACTTTCATCGGCATGTTCATCCCGGCGTTTTTGTTTACGCTGGCGCAACAGCACGTCCAGAGTGCCGTGGCCGGGATGCTGAACGCCCTCACCCCGATTTTTACCCTGATTTTCTCTTGGTTTTTGTTCAAAACAAGCCACCGCACGACACAGGTACTGGGCCTGCTGCTGGGCTTGGCGAGTGCGGTGCTGCTCATCGTGGAGCGCTCCGATTCGGCGCTCACGCTCAATGTCTATGCGGGCCTTATCGTGCTGGCAACGGTCTGCTACGGCCTCAACATCAACATCGTGAAAAACTACCTGAACGAAGTGCCATCTTTGGCACTGTCCTCGGTTTCGGTGACGCTGGGCGGCTTGCTGGCCTTTCTTTTCATTTTTTTGCCCCGCCATGAAAACTACACTTTGACGCCAGAGCGCTGGCTGCCGCTAGGGGCGCTCGTGGCATTGGGCATCCTCAGCACGGCTTTGGCGCAGGTGCTTTTTTACCGATTGATTAAGGAAACATCGGCCATTTTCGCCAGTTCCACGACCTATACCATGCCGATTGTGGCCGTACTCTGGGGCCTGCTCGACGGCGAGGCTTTTCATTGGATGCACGTCCTGAGCATCGTCGGTATTTTGACGGCGGTGGTGCTGGTGCGGAAGTAGGTGCTTTTTCTTTTTCGTTTCACAAAAAACAACGCCCCTGCCGCCAACGGCGACAGGGGCGTTTTGATTAAATCCTTTTATTGTTAATCCCTAGCAATCACCAGTTTTTGCTCATACTTCTCATCGCCGACCCTCAGGCTGACGAAATAGAAGCCGGATACAAAATGGCGCATGTCAATCCGCTCATTCAATTGATTCACTGGGCCGAAGTCCTTGCGAAGCACCAACTGACCGAACTGGTTGTAAACTTCAGCCACCACCTCTTGTGGGGCCTCCATTTCTGCCAGTTTTAGCACAGCGTAGTCGCTAGCAGGATTTGGCACCACGCTGAAGGCAGCGGCACTGGCTTGCGGCTTGCCCGTGGCAATCGGCGTTTGACCCGGATTGCTGGCGCTATCAACGGCTCCGTCGCAGGCCCCAGCCTGGTTTGACTGTGAGTGCCAGTACCTGTTGACGTTCTGCACGGCCTGGTTGAGGGCATTGGCATAGGAGCTGGACTGCCCGAAGGTCAGCACGAGGTTTCCGTTCAGGTACAAGTTCACGATAGCAACTAGCCCTTCCAAATCGTTCGGGAATTCGTGTACCGTGCCATTGTTTTCCACGATGCGCAGCACGCATTCGTCCTCCGCTGGAGGGCAATAGAAAATTGATGGGTCGAAAGCGATGCAGTCCAATCCTTGGTTGTTTATGCTGTCTGGGTTCAGCCCGTTGTACTTCACGTTGTAGCGGATGTTGAGCTGTAGTGCCAAGGCATTTGCTGCAAGGCTGTTTTTAAGCCCGCCGATACCAAGTGGGTTGCACCCAGTGCAGTTGAGCTGTTGGCAGTTCGACAGGGTGGTTGGCACACTGGTGCCGGGCATCAAGTTCACGGCGCAGGCAGCATCTGTAACGGTCAGCGAGCGGTTGGCGCCGCCGATGGTGATTGGGCCGAGGCCGAGCAGGTCGGTAATTATCGCAAGGTCGCTGGTGCCCTCTTCGATTCCCGGTTCGCCCCCTGCGATACCCCAGCCTGATTGAAGGAAGGTTTCCAGCGGCTGGCACCTGCCAGAGTAGGTCACGGCACAGAGGCTTGGCATTTCGTTTCCGCAAGCATCGGACACGCTAAAGTAGAATGTTCGGCCAAACGTGAAGTTGCCATCGCCATCTTCGTCAGAGCATTCCCACAGGGCTGTCCATGTTTCCAGTTTAACGGTCAAGTTGTTGCCGCTGCAAAGGTCGTAGATGTCGCCTGCGTTGATTAGCTCCTGGATTTTTTCACTGAAATCAAAGCCCTCCTCGGGGCATGGCACATCGTCAATGCAGCGTAGGTCTGTCTCATCAATGTCTGGGCAGGTACCCGTTGGCGGTTCTTGGTCGTTGGCCGTGAAGGTGGTGCTCCACGGGTAGGTGGTGCCACCACAGTCGGTGTACACATAGGTGTAGGTGCGCCAGCCGGAGCAGCCGTCGTCCTCGCCAGTGATGACAGGGCCGCTCACCGACAGCTGCTTGCCGCAGTTGTCGTACACCACGGGTGGGAACGGCGGCTGCTGTGCAAACAGGATACAGCCAAGCTCAATGGTCTCGTCAACAGGAATAATCGCCCCAACAGTGTAGTCAAAGTTGAAAGTCTTGCTCCATGTATGCGAGTTGCCCTCACAATCCTTGTAAGTCCAAGTGTAGGTACGGCTTCCCTCGCAACCGCCGATGTTGGTGGTGCTAGTGATTACCGGGCCAAGTGGGCTTAAGGTTTTTCCGCAGTTGTCGGTTACGGTTGGTGCAGTTGGTTCGACCACATTGGCGGGGCACTCTACCGTCACTACCTCGCTGGCGGGCACTGTGAAGTCTAGGTACTCAAGCCTGTATATGAACTGCCAGGAGGCGGTGTTGCCCTCGCAGTCTGTGTATGTGAAATAATAGGCACGGTCGCCCTCACAGGTCGGTTTCGGTGTAGAAGTGATGACGGGGGTCAACACCTCGCCGCAGTTGCTGGTAACGACAGGCGGGGTCGGCACCACGTCTGTGTCGTCGGGGCAATCAACCGTACTTTCGACGAACGCTGGGCTGATGCTGAACGGTTGCCGCTCGATGGTATAGGTAAAGTTCCAAGTGGCGGTATTACCCTCGCAGTCCGTGTAAACAAATGCATAATTGCGTGTGCCCTCGCAAGTCAGCGGGTTGGGCACGTTGGTGACAACAGGGCCGGAAGGTGTGAGCACCTCTCCACAGTTGCTGGTGACGGTAGGCGGGGTTGGCTGCGTGGCGTTGGCTGGGCATGACACGGTAGCCGAGCCGTTTGCAGGTACGGTGAACGGCAGGCGCTCTACCGTGGTCACATGGCTCCAAGTCCTTACCAATCCTGCGCAGTCGGTGTAGGTCCAAACAAAAGTCCTTGTGCCTTCACAGGTGATAGGATTTGGACTGTTGGTGATGACAGGTCCAGTTGGCGCCAATGTTTTGCCACAGCCATCAACCACCGTTGGCGGCACGGGCTGGACGATGAGCGCTGGACAGGAAACAGTTGAAGCACTGT